>CAZCGI010000018.1:0-3666 GCA_964498145.1 uncultured Syntrophaceae bacterium | reverse complement strand
TGATTTTTTCTTTCTTTTATCCCTGTGACGTAATAAAAGATCTTTTTAACAACAAAAATATTTCTGTATAATTCCAAACCGTAATCACGAATAATGCATCAATCTGGATCTGAATAATTAAAAGAAGATCTGAGGTAAGAATGAGAGCGATTTTAGTATTGTCAAAGAGAGAAACGACATTTCAAGAGATCACCGCCACCTTTCGAAACATTTACAAAGTAGACCGGGCATTTACTACGACCGCAGCTGTGGATATCATACGAAAAAAGGATCATGAATTCCTGTTCATAGATCTGGAGATACTGCAGGAATCGGTTTCGGACAATGGTTATAAAAGTGCGCTTCAGCCTTTTTGGATTGCTTTTCCGGATATTGAGATTGTTGTTTTGGCACATCCTGATATGATACGTGAGGCAGTCATGGCTGTTAAGGCAGGGGCGAGCAATTATCTTACCTATCCCCTGGATCAATTAGAACAGCGGTATGTTACCGAGAGTATCAATAAATCAAAGATCTTACAGTCTGAACTCGATTATCTCCGGGATAAATTCTGGGACAGCGCCGATCTGGACATTATTCAGACTAAAAGTACGGTTATGAAAAAGGTCTTCGAGAAGGTGCAGTCTGTTGCGCCTACGAGAAGCACCGTGCTTCTGACGGGTGAAACCGGGACAGGGAAAGGTATTCTTGCAAAATTGATCCACAAACACAGTAATCGAAAGGAATTTCAATTTATCAGTGTTCATTGCGGTGCCATTCCCGATACGCTTGTTGAGAGCGAACTGTTCGGTCATGAGAAGGGGGCATTTACGGGGGCTGTAAGGAGGCAGTTTGGTAAATTTGAGATTGCCAAAGGTGGAACCATCTTCCTCGATGAAATCGCCACAATCACTCATTCAGCACAGATTAAACTACTCCAGATTTTACAGGAAGGGACATTTCAGAGGGTTGGAGGGAACGAATTAATAGATGCAGATGTTAGGGTCATAGCTGCAACAAACATGAATTTAAAGGAGATGTGTGACAGGGGTGAATTCCGAAAAGATCTTTATTACCGTCTTAATGTTTTTCCACTCGAAATACCACCATTGCGAGAGAGACTTGAAGATGTGCCCCTGTTTGTAAGAATGTTTATTGATAAACTCAATAAGTTTTATTCCAAGGATATACATGACATACATCCCAGCGTATTAGAAGCATTCAGTGAATATTCGTGGCCGGGGAATATCAGAGAACTGGAAAATCTGATAGAGCGGTCTTATATCATAGAGCAATCATCAGTTCTGTCTCCGGAAAGCTTTCCGAGCGAACTGTTTATTTCAACAGCTGATCAACAGCGAATAAAAGTAGATACTTCAATCACACTGGCAGAAGCCCGACGTATTTATATCAGCGATATCGAAGAGAACTATCTCAGGGGCGTATTGTCTTTATATGGGGGACGGATAAACGAAACAGCACATGCTGCTGGAATATCGACACGGCAACTGCATAAATTAATGAAACGTTACGGAATAAAAAAAGAAGAATTCAAAAAAAATCTTAACGTATTATAATTATTTCATATCAGTTATATAGAATCAAAATATAAGAACCAATAGTTCCGATAAGTGGACGATCGGAACTATTGGTTCTTGTCTTAAATATACATGAAAATTTAATTAGTTATCTCAATACTATTCGGTATGGCACGGATATGCTTCTAAAGATCGGAATTCAGGATTCCGATGCCTTCGCAGTTCTTCTCCTTATTATGGCAACAATATCAGCTAGATATGAACTGGTATGTTCTTTGCCATTATAGATGCAAAGGTCGTAAGGCGAATTCTCTCAGTTGAAAAGATGGGAATAATAAAGTGAACAGTGATTATTAAAATGTTGAAGGGAATTGTAATTCCAATAGAGTGGGGTAAGGATGGTGACGTTATTGCCGTTGTCATTTCAACGAACAGGGAAGATGAGTATCGCGTAGAAAATGAAGGATGTGGAAGTGAGTTGCTACATCACATCCAGGCGGAAGTAGAAGTAAGCGGTATCGTCAGCATCGACCATGATCAAAAAAGAATTAAAGTAGAGGAATATAAAATATGCCGGACGTGGGAGTAGGTCGATCGGTCTCGATATATAAATGGTTCACGTTTCGGATAAAATGAGGAGGAAAGAATGAAAGGTATGAAGAAAATTGTAGTAACCATCGTAAGTCTAATGCTTATTTTGGGATTCTCAACGGTGATGGCCGTCGCCGCAGAGTCACAAGAAAATGAACCGGTAACACTTTCCGCAACCGTTAACGACAATTTTCAGATCGTGGCATCTGACGGTACGGTATATGAAGTGGATACCAATGATGAGGGAAACAAGCTGGTAGAGGAAGTCGGAAAAAAAGTAGAAGTGACCGGTGTCATCGAGATCGTTGATGATATTAAGTCAATCACTGTTCTTTCGTACAAACTCCTTGAATAGGGGAAGTGCGAAAGTGTCCAACAGTATAAGAAAACAGGAAGGATGAGTCCTTCCTGTTTTTTATGATAAGGAGGTTCTTGAATTTATGAAAAGTGAACTCATTGTAGTGGATGATGCCGACCCATTGGGTAGTCCGTTAAGCATTGTTCGATCGGGTATCGAAGGAGATAATGATAGATTACCAATTGAGTGGCGTACTCTCTCTCTTAATTTTGACGAAGCTCACCGGTTATCGAATGGTGGAAGTGATCGCATCAAAAGATTTCGAGACCGCTTCTATCAAAACGTAACGAATGGCGAATGGAACAATTGGCATTGGCAGCTCCGCAATAGGATTGTTTCTCCAAAAGAGCTAGAACGTATGATCGAGCTCACCGATGATGAACGTAATGCGCTATGGGGTAAGGATAATATTTTGCCATTTGCTATTACTCCTTACTATGCAGCACTACTGGATCCTCATAATTCTGGACACCCGTTAAGACGTGCCGTTGTGCCGGTAACGTGTGAATATCAGATATCTGCCGGTGAATCGGAGGATCCGCTCGGAGAAGATGAAGACAGCCCCCTTCCGGGATTGGTAAAACGTTATCCCGACAGGGTTCTCTTTCTCGTCACGGATTACTGCTCAACCTATTGTCGATATTGTACCCGATCCCGTATGGTGGGACAGCGCAACACGCACAAGTTTACAACGGAACGATGGAATAGAATCATAGACTACATCAGTTCACATTCGGAAATCAGGGATGTATTACTTTCGGGCGGTGATCCGCTAACACTGTCAGATGATCGATTGGAATGGCTTCTTGCCCGATTGCGAAAAATACCTCATGTTGAAGTTATACGAATAGGAACAAAGGCCCCCGTTGTGTTGCCACAACGAATTACACCGAAACTGGTCAGAATGCTGAAACGCTATCATCCGCTGTGGATGAGTATTCATTTCACGCACCCGGAAGAACTGACGTCAGAGGTCGGCACTGCCTGTCAGCGATTATCCGATGCGGGAATACCCCTGCAGAGTCAGACAGTTCTTCTCTCGGGGATTAATGATACCGTGGATGTAATGAAACGACTTTTTCATGGTTTGGTGAAGATGCGTGTTCGACCTTACTATCTCTATCAATGCGACCCCATCGTCGGATCGGCACATTTTCGTACAGCCGTGCAGCGGGGGATTGATATAATAAAGGGATTACG
>CAZCGI010000017.1:4466-14131 GCA_964498145.1 uncultured Syntrophaceae bacterium | reverse complement strand
GTGAACCAGATCCTGTTCGCCCTCATGAAACCATTCGATAACCTCTAAAAAAAATATATTGTCCGTTCCCATGCTTCTGTACTCTCCTTATTATGTTCGATAATATCTACAACCACATAAATAGTTCGTAATGTTCCGCTTTATTCATCTCATAAATCGCCAGCCGTTCATCCGGTACTTTACTCGAAGCTGCCTCATTGGTTACGGTTTTGAGATATTGTGCAATGGTGTAACCCTTGACAGATTGTATACAAAGGGTAATCGGATCAGGCAAGAAAAAACTTAAACACCGTTGCCGAGGTTTGTCTGTCGTCGTTCGATTATCGAGTATCCGGATAAGGCCATTGTAGTTGGTTAAAAAGAGAAAAATAGTTTTCATCATCGACCTTGACAAGACATAAATTGTACTTATTATAGAGCTGAATATACCTGCCTGGAAGTAAAAGGAGTTATTTAAAAAGTATGTTTCTTTTATTTTCGTTCTCACATGTTCCATAGCTATCTCGCGATTCCTCGTATCATTCATCAGAATGCCGATTTGACGGAAAAGTTACCATAAGGGTTTATATTTATAGAATAAGAGGAGGTAAGGAAATGAAATTTAGACCGTTACATGATCAAATTCTTGTCTTGAGAGTAGAAAGCGAGGCAAAAACAGCTGGAGGGCTTATTATACCCGACACTGCAAAGGAAAAACCTTATCAAGGAGAAATTATCGCCGTTGGACCCGGCAGAATGGATAAAAATGGTAAGCGTGTCCCCCTGGATGTTAAGGAGGGCGACCGTGTCCTGTTTCAGCGGTACGCAGGAACGGAAGTCAAGATCGACGGCGTTGAACATCTCATGATGCGGGAAGATGATGTTCTCTGTATTATCGTATAATTAAGGGGAGGAAAGAACCATGGCAGCAAAGGAAATCAAATATGATGTAAATGCCCGAAGTAAAATCATGAAGGGTGTTGACACGCTGGCAAACGCCGTCAAAGTGACGCTGGGTCCCAAGGGCCGAAATGTTGTTCTGGAACGGTCCTGGGGTGCTCCGAACATAACAAAGGACGGCGTCACCGTAGCAAAAGAAATCGAACTGGAAGATAAATTCGAAAATATGGGCGCTCAGATGGTGAAAGAAGTCGCGTCAAAAACATCCGATATAGCGGGGGATGGCACCACCACAGCTACATTACTGGCACAGGCGATCTATCGTGAGGGGTCCAAGCTGGTGGCAGCGGGCATGAATCCCATGTCTCTCAAGCGGGGTATAGAAAAAGCCGTCGCTACTGTTATTGATGAATTAAAAAACATTTCACGCCCCATTAAAGATAAAAAAGAAATTGCTCAGGTAGGAAGCATTTCTTCCAATAATGACAAGACCATCGGGAATATTATATCAGAAGCGATGGAAAAGGTGGGACGGGAAGGCGTTATTACCGTAGAAGACGCAAAAGGAATGGAAACAACCCTTGATATCGTTGAGGGAATGCAGTTTGACCGAGGATACATCTCACCCTACTTCGTAACCGACGCCGACAAAATGGAGACATCTTTTGAAGACGCATATCTCTTGCTTAACGAGAAGAAACTCAGCAGCATGAAGGATATGGTACCTCTCCTCGAGCAGACGGTACGATCGGGCAGACCACTGGTGATCATTGCCGAAGACGTAGAAGGTGAAGCCCTGGCGACACTTGTTGTTAACAAGTTACGGGGAACCATAAAAGTTGCCGCAGTTAAAGCTCCCGGCTTCGGTGATCGGCGAAAAGCCATGCTCCAGGACATCGCTATTCTCACGGGAGGCCAGGTTGTATCTGAAGATCTTGGAATCAAGCTTGAGAATCTGACATTGGATGATCTTGGCACCGCCAAAAAAATTATTATCGGCAAAGAATACACAACTATCGTCGAAGGTGGCGGGAGCAAGACTGATCTGGAGGGTCGTGTCCGCGAGATACGAAGCCAGGTAGATGCGACAACCTCTGATTATGACAGAGAAAAACTGCAGGAACGGCTCGCCAAACTGGTCGGCGGTGTTGCTGTCATTAAAGTAGGCGCTGCCACGGAAATCGAACTGAAAGAGAAAAAAGATCGCGTTGAAGATGCGTTGAATGCCACCAGGGCGGCCGTTGAGGAAGGCGTTGTTCCCGGCGGAGGCGTCGCCTTAATCAGGACGATCAAAGCACTTGAAAAAGCAAAATTACCTGCGGATGAACAATACGGATTAAACATCGTCAAACGCGCTATTGAAGAACCGATTCGTCAGATCGCCAACAACGGTGGATATCTCGGATCGATTGTCTCCGAAAAGGTAAAATCGAAAAAAGATGATTTCGGCTTCGATGCAGATACCGGTGAATATGCGAACCTGTTAAAGCGTGGAATCATTGATCCTACCAAAGTCGTCCGAACGGCGCTCCAGAATGCCGCATCTGTGTCATCACTGCTCTTGACAACGGAAGCAATGATTGCGGAAAAACCGAAGAAAAAAGAATCGACACCGGCAATGCCGAATATGGGAGACTACGATTATTAACAATCGAACCCCGTAAAAAGATAACCGGGTTTCCGGACAGCCTATTGTCCGGCAGCCCGGTTTTATTATCTTATGAAACCCGCCTGCTCGATTTTGAGGTTCCTATAAAATTCCTGCCATGCCACCATCTGTAGATTACCTGACATCACCATTGTACCCAGGGATAATAGATGCCTCCCCTTCAAATATAATGAGGCCGGCAATGACGTTACAATTCATGGGGTCGCGTTTTCCCTATCAGCAGGAATAAAAAAACATAAAAATGGCCGGACTGCTAAATCTGGACCGACGTGCGCATATTTTTCAGTGCATGCCGTTAGCGTTGATCCCTCACCGATGCACCATCTTTCCTTTTCCTCTTGAATGCAGACACCTTTATAAGGTACGATTGAAGCGAAATCATCTCATAACGTTTACTGATTGTATCTCTCACGGTCATCATCAGTTCTTGCGACGTCTACACTCTTCTCACTGCATCGCTTCTCCTTTGATGATTCGAAAGCAATACCCCGTTGGCTAACCGGTTCTTTTACCAGCGCTTCTATCAATAACTCAGTTCAGGAGGTCCACAATGGAAGCTCTGTTGCATAGTATCACCAGAGTATACACAGAACCTCTTACCGGGATGGAATTTGTGTACATCGAGGGAGGTTCCTACTACATGGGATCTATTTCAGGCCGATCACATGAAACACCCATCCACAAAGTCACGGTGAACCGGTTTTTCATGGCAAAATATCCAGTGAATCAGCGCCAGTGGAATTCTATTATGGATCGTAACCCTTCACACTTTACGGGCAACAATCTCCCTGTCGAGGAAGTCTCCTGGTATGAAACCCAAGAATGCATAGGGCGGCTCAATAAAATGTCCAGTATGGGAACATATCGACTGCCCACTGAAGCCGAATGGGAGTATTCATGTCGAGCCGGGAACCAATCCGTCTATTGCTTTGGTAATGATTTGTATCATCTTTCCCGGCATGCATGGTTTGACAAAAACTCGAATGGCAGTACCCATCCTGTCGGACAGAAGAAACCGAATGCCTGGGGACTTTACGACATGCACGGCAATGTGTGGGAGTGGTGCCAGGATTGGTATGGATCATATCCTGGTAAGGAACTGACGAATCCGACCGGACCGATACGAGGATCGCATCGGGTCAATCGGGGAGGCAGTTGGAGCAGCCGAAGTACTCACTGCCGATCCCCGAATCGAAACAAAAACATCCCCATCGGTCGGTACTGTGACGTAGGCTTCCGTCTCGTATGGGTCCCCTGAAAGGGAACGTACCGCCGCTAAAACAACGAGCGATTAAGAACGATTACACAGTCACTTCGATCTTTGCATCAACAATGACACACCCCATACCGTCGTCACCGACGATCATGGGATTGATGTCGAGGTTTGTAATCTCCGGATGGTCATACAGCAGTCTGGAAATCGTCACCAGGCATTTCTTCAGGGCCGCTTTATCTGCCCTGGGCTGTCCTCTGAAGCCCTCCAGCAGGCGGGCACCCCGTATGTCGGCGATCATGTTTTCGGCCTCATCGTCGTCAATGGGAGTAACACGAAGGGCCACATCCTTCATCACTTCCACGAAGATGCCTCCCAGGCCGAAGAGAACTATCGGTCCGAATTCATTATCCTGCTTACCACCGATAATGACCTCCCGCCCTGCGCCTGCCATTTTTTGAATCAGGAATTCATCTCCGTTCATGTCATCGATCACCCGTTCCAGTTCCGCCTGATCGGTGACATTGAGTTTCACTCCCCGTTTCTCGGTCTTATGGAGAACATTCGGCGCAGCGATCTTCACGGCAACGGGATAGCCCATCTCATTGGCAGCCTTCACACCTTCCCGTGCGTCCTTGACAACCCGATAATCCGCAACAGGCAGCCCCGCTGAAGCAAGCAGCTCATAGGATTCTCCCGGTCCGAGAAGCCGTGAAGAATTCCGCACATCATCACCTTCCGACACATTACAAGGAGGGATTCTTTTCTGAGACCAGCCGGGGATAGATCGGTTTGTAAAATGACGCAATGAATTGCTCAGGGCACGAATTGCATAATCCGCCTCGCTGAAGACGGGAAAATCAGCGGCTTCTTTCATTGCAAACCATTCCCGTTTTCTCGGCACAACTGTTACGACGACAGGCTTCCGGTAAGTAAACGAGAGATCCCGGGCGGCACGGATGAGATCTTCAGAAGGCTGGACCTCTAAATCGGTAACATAGGCATGACTGAAAACCAGACCGTCTACGTCCTCTTCCTGGAGGGCCTTTTCCATAATTTCTATGTGTGTTTGAAGATTGAAAACATCTCCCAGATCCAGAGGATTGGTAAGACGAATAACACCGGCTCGGACTTCCTTTTTAACAAATGCAAAGAAGTCATCGGAAAATTGAGATAGCTTGAGTCCATGCCGATAGGCGGCATCCGCCACCATAACGGCCTGGCCACCGGAACGGCAGAGCAACCCGAGTCGTGGCCCCTTAAGAGGCGGCAGAGAAAAGATTTTGAAGTTATCCATCATCTCCTGCATATTATTGACACGGATCAGCCCGGCCTGTCTGAACGCCGCATCGGCAACCGTATCGTCTCCGGCAAGTGCCGTCGTATGAAACTGGGCAATTTTTCTGCTTGAATCGGCTATGTTTGCTTTCAGGACGATAATCGGTTTGTCACTTTGATACGCACCGTTCATGATCCGTCGTCCATCGACAATATTTTCCAGATATAACCCTACGATATGAGTGCCGGGATCCGATATCAGGTATTCAAGAAAGTTATTCTCATTCAGATCCAGTTTATTTCCCATACTGATGAGTTTGTTAAAACCAAGATTTTCAAGTGAAAAGAGTCGAACACCGTCGACCACAACCCCACCGCTCTGGGCGGCCAGAGATACGTGACCCTGCTTTGTTCCTGAAGGATTAAAGGGAACAAAGGGAAGAACAAGTCCGTTTTCCAGGTTGACGATACTGATACAGTTGGGACCGACAAAGCGGATATTCCACTTTTGCGCGACATGACGCAGTCGGTCTTCAAGCGCTCGACCTTCTTCTCCAAATTCGGTAAAGCCCGCAGTTTCGATCACGGCATAACGGATTCCCTTCTTTCCGCATGCATCCATTGTCTCGGGAATAAAGCGGGCCGGAATAAGAAAAACGGCCAGTTCAGGCACTCCTTCGACATCTTCAATCGAGGTATAAATCTTTCTCTCTTCCAGGTATCCGCCATCTTTACCGACGCAATACACGGGCCCCTTAAACTTGAAACGGTCAAGATTTTGAACAATGGATCTTCCCAAATTGACCGGGTCGTTGGAAACACCGATAACCACAACACTCCGAGGGTAAAATAACGTATTCATACAACCTCCGTAACTCGTAATTGAACAATAATATGAATAATAGAATACCGTTGAGATCACTAAATGATGAGAGCAATGATTCCTGAGCCCCCTAAATATTGGCATACCAAATAATGATGCATATTCATATTCCAATACTCGGATAATTTCAAGGAGGAAGTGGGGGAAAAGTGACGATCAACAAACATGATACGCCAAGCCAGGATTTTCGATATTGGTGACGGCTTACAGTTGAATGCTGACAGCTGTCGGCTCCAACCAGCGCTCCTGTCCTCTTTTCAGCATTATTATGTTTTCTTGCCAAAAAGCGTTCGGGCATTGACTATCCAATGCAATGTGTTAAACTGGGTCACATATCCGCAAGCGGTCGCCACATGCATGCATGTGCAACGGCCACGACGCGCTTCTGACAGTTCTTGCTTCGGATGTTATAATCCATCATATAGTTATCGAGCATTATGATTTTTTTTCGGATCGTAATTAAAGATAAACGGCAAACTGTAATTCTCACCCTGACAAATACTCGTTGAACCACCTCTCCTACTGCTGAAGGTTACCCTCTCACTGCCCAATGCCGAAAACATGATACGCGGAACGTTAATGTGAACAGCATGTCCCAGTGACTCTCATGCTGAATGGAGGAAACAGTGCCCAGAAGATATACACTATTTTCAGTTGTGTTGTTGACTTTTCTCATTGCCATATCATCGCTCCAGGCTGCGGATAATATGCCTCCTGCCAATGTGGTCGTATCGCCGGTAATAAGCGGCACGATCAATCCCAAGGAGGAATTTATCGGTACGGTCTATTATCCGGAAGTCTCAGACGTATCGGCAGAGGTAAGCGGCACGGTTAAGACTATCGCTTTTCAGGAGGGACAAAAGATCAAAAAGGGAGAGATGCTGGTTAAGCTCGATTCCGATCTTCTCGAAAAATCACTTCAGTCAAAAACGGCTCTTTACGAAGAAACACTCTCCGATCTCGAACGGGCGCGGAAAGATCTCGAACGAACGGTAACGCTATACAAAAAAAACATCATCGCCGAAAAGGAGTATGATGATCAGTCGTTTTTATTCAAGGGCTTTGAAAAAAAATCAGCCTCCCTCAAGGCCGATGTTGATCGTCTCACCATAGAACTTCGAAAAACCGTCATCATGTCACCTTTTGACGGCGTGGTAATCAAACGAAATGTCGCGCGCGGTGAGTGGCTTTCACCGGGGCAATCGGTGGCAACGGTCGCCCGTAACAATGTTGCTGACGTCATTGTCGAAGTTCCCGAACGGATCATCCGATACGTAACACCGGGAATGGTCGTCCCAGTATTTGCAGGCGGCAGTCAAATGAAAGGAAAACTCCATGCAATAATACCGAAGGGCGACATTGCAACACGGACGTTTCCGCTAAAAATCAGGATCGACAACGGATCATCCCTTATGGAGGGGATGGCAGCCCGGGTAAAGCTGCCGGGAGGGGAAAAGACAAAGAGCCTTCTCGTTCCGAGGGATGCCGTTCTGAATATATCAGAAAGAACCGTTGTTGTGGCTGTTATCGATGGAAAAGCCGCAATACTCCCCGTCACCGTGGTTGGTTATACCGAATCGCATGCGGGCATCAATTCAAAGAATATTTCGGAAGGTATGAACGTCGTTGTCAAGGGAAACGAACGACTCAGAGAAGGACAACCTGTCGCTATCATTAAAGAAATAGAGTGATTCATGGATCCGATAAAATTTTCGATTAATGAACCGGTCAAAGTTATCGTCGGGGTTCTCATTATTATTCTTTTCGGAGCCATCGGTCTGAGCAGGATGCCCTATCAGCTCAGTCCCAGTCTTACCGTACCCCAGATAACCGTCACGACAATCTGGACCGGCGCCACACCTTATGAAATCGAAAGGGAGATTACCGAAGAACAGGAAAAAGTATTCAAAGGAATCCCCAATCTCGTTGAAATGGAAAGCACATCATCAACCGGCGAGGGATCGATCACCCTCAAGTTCAAGCTGGGAACCGACCTTGACAGTGCCCTCCTCCGCGTCTCAAATAAACTCAATGAGGTACGGTCATACCCTCAGAATGCGGCCCGGCCGGTTATCAATGCAACCGGCGCCGCCACCTCCCCCGTCATCTGGATGGCACTGAAAACAACCAAACAAAATCCGAACTCTGTTTACACCTACCGGACTTATTTTGAAAATGAAATCAAACAGTACCTCGAAAGGGTAGAGGGTGTCGCCGACCTTTTCATCGGCGGCGGTACCGAAAAAGAGATGCACGTTATCCTGAAACCGGAAAAACTCGCTGCATACGGCCTGACGATCGGTGATATCACGGCCATTCTGCAGGCGGAAAATGTCAACGTCTCGGCGGGAAATCTCGACGTCGGAAGGCGGGATTACCGAATAAGAACCGTTGCCGAATTTCAGTCGCCTGAAGAACTGGGCAATATGATTATTCTTTCAACGGGTGAAAAGCGCATTCATCTTTCGGATCTTGCGGATATAAGCTTCGGCTATTCGAAGCTTGAAGCAGAAATTATCCATAATGGGACCAACGGCATTGGAATCGGAGTGAAACCAGAACCGGGCACCAACATTCTCGACCTTACCGACAGAGTGGAACAGGTTGTCACATGGCTCAATGAGGAAAAGCTGAAACAGGAAAACATATACCTGCATTGGATTTATGACGAGCGGCCCTACATCACAGGCGCCATCAAACTCGTTCAGATCAACATCCTCATCGGTGGAACGCTGGCTGTTCTGGTTCTTCTCATTTTTTTACGAAGTTTTGCATCGACCGTCATCGTTGCAACGGCAATCCCGATCAGCGTCATCGGCAGCTTCATCATGATGAGCGCCCTGGGACGTTCACTCAATGTCGTATCGCTGGCGGGCATTTCCTTTGCGGTGGGAATGCTCCTGGACAGTGCAATCGTGGTTCTTGAAAATATTGATCGCCATCGGAAGATGGATAAAACCGTCTTTGAATCCATCTATGACGGAACAAAAGAGGTTTGGGGTGCCATTCTCGCCTCATCACTGACAACGGTCGCCGTTTTTTTGCCCGTCGTCTTTATCGAAGAAGAAGCAGGCCAGTTGTTCAAAGACATCGCCATCGCCGTAACTTGTGCTATCACCATCAGTCTCTTTGTTGCCGTATCGGTAATCCCGACATTTTCCAACAAACTCTTCGGCATCAAAACGAACAACTCATTCAGGGGAAATCGAATCACCATGCTCGGAACAAACCTTGTCGACAAGATTATGTATCTCGTCGACAAGGCGACAAAAACCCCAAAGACCAGGTTCGCAACAATCGCCGCCTTGACGATTCTTTCCATCGCCATCACCTATGTTCTGATTCCCAAAATGGAGTATCTGCCACAGGGCAACAGAAATTTTGTATACAGCATCATGATTCCTCCACCGGGGCTGTCCTATAAAGAGAGGAAGGATATCGGAAATACAATTTTCAACGACCTTAAACCTTACCTTGGACACGAATATAATGGAACATCCGGCATCAAGAATGTTTTTTATGTTGGTGCTGACCGGTTCATGTTCCTCGGATCGATCAGCATGAGTGATGACCGACCCGGTGAACTCGTTCCGGTCTTTTCACGAACGATCAACAGTATCCCCGGCATGTTCGGCGTCAGCAATCAGGCAGGCATATTCCAGACCAGACTGGGAGGAGGACGGACCATCGATGTTGACGTGAGTGCCAGTGAATGGGGCTCCATCGTGCGGGTTGCCGGAACC
>CAZCGI010000017.1:2217-4456 GCA_964498145.1 uncultured Syntrophaceae bacterium | reverse complement strand
TCGGCATGATCAGGCAGGAAATACCGGGGTCACAGGTGCGCCCCGTTCCCTCCATTGAGCTTTTGTATCCCGAAATCAATATTATTCCCGGGCGGGATCGTCTGCGGGCGGCCGATATGACCGCCCGTGAATTGGGAATCGACCTCGATGTCCTGATGGACGGCAGGAAAATTGGCGATTTCAAGCAGGAGGGGGAAAAGAAGATAGATCTTGTTTTGAAAGCCTCGGATAGAGATTTTAGAACACCTGAGGAGCTGTTCCAGGCGCTGGTGTCAACGCCGAAAGGCAAGGTAATCCCCGTCTCATCATTATCAACCCTGGAACGGACAACCGGTGTTACGGAAGTTCGACACCTCGAACGGCAGAGAACCATCAGTCTCCAGGTAACGCCACCAAAGGCGGTAACACTGGAAGAGGCAATGGATCGCATCAGAGACAAACTTATTCCATCTCTGGAAAAACAGGGAATGCTTCAGGGTATTACGATCACCCTGAGCGGAGAAGCTGACAAGCTGACCCAGACACGACAGGCCCTCCAGTGGGATTTTCTTCTCGCAGCCGTGATTATTTATCTCCTCATGGCAGGGTTGTTCAGCAATTTTATTTACCCGCTGGTGGTAATGTTTACTCTACCCCTCGCTGCGGTCGGCGGTTTTGTCGGATTAAAACTGGTGAACATCCTTATTCATCCCCAACCCCTTGATATCCTCACAATGCTCGGGTTCGTCATCCTGATCGGTGTCGTTGTCAACAACGCAATCCTCATTGTCTACCAGTCACTCAACAACATCAGATTTCTCTGCATGGACTATCGTCAGGCTGTCCTTGAATCAACCCGGACACGACTCAGGCCGATCTATATGAGCACATTCACTAGTATCTTCGGAATGCTTCCCCTTGTTGTTGCACCGGGTCCGGGATCTGAAATATACCGGGGTATCGGAAGCGTTATCCTCGGCGGTCTGGCCATATCGTCCATCTTTGTCATTTTCATAATTCCCTCGCTCCTTCTCTTTGTAATTACGATGGAAAAAATAAAAAAGGTTGAATAAATTTTATATTTGAAGTAGATAAAGATGCTCTAAAAAGGGAAGGAACAAAGCGATGAATATCAAAGAAATCGAACTGAAGGACTTGGATGCTCAGAAATTTATCGATCAAAAGGTGGCGGAGATAGCCGCAGCTGTGGGAGACGGCATTGCGATTAACGCATTATCCGGCGGCGTCGACTCAGCCGTGGTAACCATGCTCGGGCATAAAGCACTGGGCACTCAGCTCAAATCCTACTTTATCGATACAGGTCTCATGCGGCAGGACGAGCCGCAACAGATTGTTTCGTGGTTTAAAGAGCTTGGAGTTATCGTCGAAATTATCGATGCTCAAAAACAATTCTTCGATGCCTTGAAGGGCTTGACTGATCCCGAAGAAAAACGGGAAGCCATCACGCAGACATTTTATAAGGATGTCTTCGGCAGGCTCGTCAAAGAAAGCAATTCGAAATACCTGCTCCAGGGAACCAACTTTACGGACATCGAAGAAACCGTAGCCGGCGTCAAGCGACAGCATAACATCCTTGAACAACTGGGAATCGATACACAGGAGCAGTTCGGATATAAAGTACTGGAACCGCTTATCGAATTAAGAAAACCCGCAATCAGGGAGATCGGACGTCTTACCGGCCTTCAGAAAGAGATTTATGAACGTCCCCCCTTCCCCGGTCCCGCGCTGGCTGCACGGGTCATCGGCGAAGTCACACCGGAACGGGTGGCACTGGTCAGACAGGCAACGGCCATCGTTGAGAAAGAGCTCTGCGCGACCGACGCATTCCAGTATCTCGCGGTCCTTCATGAAGACAAGGTCACCGGGATGCGAGATGGAAAAAGAGATTACGGCATGCAGATTGAAGTGCGGTGTTGGGACAGCGAAGACGCAAAAACGGGCTCACCGACCCGCTTGCCCTATGAAACATTGGAAAAACTGGCGGATCAGATAACAACAGAAGTCAAAGGTGTCGTCAGCGTCACCTACAACATTACCAAGAAACCGCCGTCAACAATTGAAGTAGTATGAAAGCTGTCAGCTGAGCAGCTGTCGGTAATCAGCAAATGTGGCTGTGCGATCTAGATTTTGAATCGGAAAATCGAACGCCGTATTTCGTGAAATGTAAACCTCATTTCATACATCGATAAAAAAGAAACGATTCGCAACACACTAAATCCCGGCGCACGCAGGCCCCAAA
>CAZCGI010000017.1:0-2207 GCA_964498145.1 uncultured Syntrophaceae bacterium | reverse complement strand
ACATCCATAGAACGCTGAAAGCCTAAGGCTGAAAGCTGAATGCTCATAAAAAAAGGGTTATACGCAGTTTCATGTCGAGAGTCTTTGACAATAAGATTGCTCGAGCAAATTATTGAGGAGGTAGTAAGCAAATGGAGAGCGGAGTAGTTAAAATCCAAGATACGACGGCAAATCCTGCACCGTTGGGATTGATGGGCTTCGGTATGACCACCGTCCTGTTAAACATTCATAATGCAGGTTATACAGGACTTGATACTATGATTCTTGCAATGGGTATCTTTTATGGCGGACTGGCACAGGTAATCGCCGGAATTATGGAGTGGAAAAAAAATAATACATTTGGAACGACTGCATTTACATCATATGGTCTTTTCTGGCTTTCCCTGGTCTTCCTTTTACTCATGCCAAAATACGGATGGTGGCAGGGACCGACGGCAGGCGCCATGGCCGGGTATCTTTTTATGTGGGGTCTTTTCACATTTTTTATGTTCATCGGCACACTGAAAGCCAACAGAGCGCTTCAATTCGTGTTTGCATCACTGACCTTGTTGTTCTGGCTGCTGGCATGGGGCGATGCATCGGGAAGCGTAGCAATAAAACACCTTGCCGGTTACGAAGGAATCATCTGCGGTTTCTCGGCTATTTACACGGCAATGGCTCAGGTCTGGAACGAAATGTACGGCAAAACGATCCTTCCTATAGGACCGGTTCAATAAATAGAGTAATAGCAATATTCATACAAACACTGAAATTGCGTATAACCCATACTATCACTACGTGCGTATGATACTCTTTATAACATTCTCCGGTTCCTATTATCCATCACGGGGCGCTACCCGGATGAGTCGGGAATAGTACAATCCATGACCGGAAACGTTCATAAGCAAAACGATACAATACAAAACAGAAAAATATCTGTAGCCCGCCTTTCTATCATATCAAATACCACACTGATGATCGCGAAACTCGTCATCGGTATCGTTATCGGCTCAGTGGCCATAATGTCCGAGGCAATTCACTCGGGAGTCGACCTATTAGCGGCATTAATTGCCTTTTTTGCAGTAAAAACATCGGGCAAGCCCGCCGATACGGAGCACCCCTTTGGTCACGGCAAGGTCGAAAACATATCGGGGACCATCGAAGCGCTCCTGATTTTTCTCGCAGCCGGATGGATCATTTACGAAGCGGTGAAAAAGCTCCTTCACCCGACATCCATTGAAGCGATCGGATGGGGTGTCGGTGTCATGCTGGTATCTTCCATTGTAAACTGGATCGTGTCTCACCGGCTTTTTGTTATCGGTGAGCAAACGGATTCAATCGCCCTTCAAGCCGATGCATGGCACCTTCGAACCGACGTCTTTACGTCAGCGGGAGTCTTTCTCGGACTCCTGGTTATATGGATCGGCAGTCGTTTTTTCCCGTCACAAAACCTCCTGTGGATCGACCCGGTCTCTGCCATCATCGTTGCTCTTATCATTCTTCATGCGGCCTATAAATTGACGGTACAGTCAGCACGTGATCTTCTGGATGAAAAACTTCCAATAGAGGAAGAAAGCTACATTCGCGAATTGATAGCTTCTATGTATCCTCACATTCACGGATTTCATAAACTGCGGACTCGCAAAGCCGGAAGTGACCGCTTCATACAATTTCATATGAAGGTTGAACCAACCATGACCGTCGAAGCGTCCCACGATATTTCTCACGATATTAAAGACAGGATTGTCAAACGATTTCCCAACTCAAGTATTACGATTCATGTCGAGCCATGTGACGGCAGATGTGAGCAGGAATGCAAAGAAAGCTGTCTCCTGACTGAACAGGAAAGAAAAGCAGTTCGATATAAAATGGAGCATAAAAGTAAACCATGACCGGAACAAGCCGGCATCTTGAAGAACCGGTAATTCGAGGATTCAAGGAGTGAAGAAATGTCTCAATGGTTTTCACTTGAATCCAGAAGCCCACGTAGCCTATTCAGACAACAATTTAGATGAGGGGGATTGACTATGAATCAATACCAAAAAGATCGCTGTCACGAACTGATCAGAAATCTATTACCCAACATGGCCGATTATGTGGCACGGTACGGCAAGGAAAAGCCGAAAGAGATTGCTATCATTGAACACAACACGGGAGAAACGGTTCTGTGGAAACAGTTCAACACGGCGGTCGACGCCTTTTCAGCCAAGCTTCTCTCACTCGGCCTC
>CAZCGI010000016.1:0-14180 GCA_964498145.1 uncultured Syntrophaceae bacterium | reverse complement strand
GAATGATGCCTGGTTCGGCAGATCGTCTGCGCCGTATCAGCATCTGACGATGGCAGCATTCAGAGCAGTGGAAAATCGTCTGTATATTATCAGGGCCGCCAATACGGGAATAAGCGCAGTCATTTCCCCCACTGGCGAAATTGTGGCACAGACCCCTCTTTTTGAACAAGCTGTCCTTGACGGAACAATTCATTTTATGAGATACAGAACGTTCTATTCTCAATATGGCGACATTTTTGCATATATATGTTTCGCAGTGCTGGGAATTATGATTATCATTATACGAAGGAGAAGAAAATAATGATTGACGATATAGCAGATTCAATCGGAAATCTTGAGCAAAGAATCGAAAATCTGCGAGGTTGTCTTTGACATAGAGACAAAAGAAGAACGGATCAGCGTACTCGAGAAGCAGATGATTAAAGAGGATTTCTGGAATGATCCCGACAATGCGCGGGTCATCCTTAAAGAAAAAACTCAGCTGGAGTCTGCCATCGATTCATGGAAGGAAAAGAATGCCGCTCTCAATGATTTGAAAATGCTTCTCGAGATGGTCCGGGAAGAAGGAGAAGACGAAGAGGCCCTTCGGGAAATTGAAAAAGATGCATGGGCTCTGGAGAAATCGGTTCGTGATGAAGAACTGAAAACCATGTTGGGAGAACCGGAAGATCATAACAGCGCCATTCTGGTGATACATGCGGGAGCGGGTGGTACGGAAGCACAGGACTGGACGGAAATGCTTATGCGCATGTATTTGAGGTGGTCGGAAAAACGAGGCTTCAAGAGCACAATTATTGATTATCAGCCCGGTGACGAAGCAGGTGTCAAAAGTGTAACCATTACGTTAGAAGGCGATTATGCATACGGTTATGCCAAGGCTGAGGTCGGAATACACAGGCTAGTTCGGATTTCGCCGTTTGACACGGGTGGGAGGAGGCATACATCATTTTCATCCGTATTTGTCTATCCTGAAGTGGAAGACGATATCATTATCGATATAAATGAAAAAGATTTACGGATCGATACGTATCGGTCCACCGGGGCAGGGGGGCAGCATGTCAACAAGACCGATTCCGCCGTCAGGATAACCCATATCCCCACAGGTATTGTCGTTCAGTGTCAGAACGAACGGTCCCAACACAAGAATAAGGCAATGGCGATGAAGGTTCTGAAATCAAGACTGTATGAGATGAAGCTTCAGGAACAACACGAAAAAGTACAGGAAATAAACAAAACAAAAAAACAGATTGCATTCGGCAGTCAAATACGATCATATGTACTTCATCCCTATAAAATGATAAAAGATCACAGAACTAATGTGGAAGTCGGTAATGTAAACAAAGTACTTGACGGTGACATTGATGAGTTTATAGAAGCATATTTGATGAGTTGATGAGCCGGATACTAAAAAATTAGATTAGAAGAGTGAATAAAGCATCTGATCAGAAACGGTCTTGGTGACAAGAGAGGAGCTAAACGGAAACTCATGCATAACATTCGGTATATACTGGTAGGTTTAATTGTTATTTCATTGTTGTCCTTTTCCTGTTCATTGCCGGCTCGTTTCATCCGAGTTGAAACCTTACATAATAATGCAGAGGAAACCGGCAAGAAAACAACTGTAAGTGAGCCGACGAATTCCAATACGAAAGGAAATGAAGTAGAAACAGAAAACCTGCCGGCAGATGAAGTAATTTCCGAAGAAGTAGCGGGAGTGAACACACCGGGAGACGAACAGACATCTACAGCAAAGACAGATGCCATCTCAGATAAGGAGCAACAGCGTAAAGCTCAGGAACAGGAAAATATGGACGAAGCATTGGAGCTCCTCGGGCAATCGCAGAGTCTCTGGGAAAAGGGAGAACTCGATAATGCGCTAAGTCTTCTTGATCAGGCATATTCACTTATTCTTGATGTAAATGGTGAGCCGGACCTCGCATGGCAAAAAGACGATCTGCGATTTCTGATCGCAAAACGGATTGTTGAAGTCTATACGTCACGGAGTCTTGTCGCGACAGGCCATCAGGGAGAAATTCATCTGCCGATAAATTCGGACGTTGAAAAAGAGATACGCAGATTTAAGCGTGGCGACCGGCGTTTTTTCATTGAATCATATCAACGATCGGGAAGGTATCGCCCCACAATCGTGAGACTCATGAAAGATGCAGGTCTGCCGGAGGAACTTTCATGGCTGCCGCTGGTTGAAAGCGGATTTAAAGATAAGGCCCTGTCGCGAGCCCGGGCACTCGGTCTGTGGCAGATTATCCCATCGACTGGGTATAAGTTCGGACTCAAGCGCGATCACTGGATCGATGAACGGATGGATCTTGAAAAATCAACACGGGCTGCAATTTCCTATTTAAAGCAGCTTCACGGTATATTCGGCGACTGGATGACCGTTCTGGCTGCCTATAACTGTGGCGAGGGAAGGGTACTCAGAGTTATATCGCGGCAACACATGAATTATCTCGATAACTTCTGGGACCTCTATCGACAGCTCCCCTTCGAAACAGCCCGTTATGTGCCCCGTTTTATTGCAACTTTACAAATCATTAAAAATCCGGATAAATACGGTTTTGATCTGAATAAAGTTGCTATCGATAAGCCTATTCCTTACGAAGTTGTTACTTCAAAAAAATGTATGCAGCTCAAGACCGTGGCATCACATTTAAAAATATCATATGACGATCTGGCGGCACTTAATTGCGAGTTAAGATTCAAAACGACACCCGATAAAGAATACGATCTGAAAATTCCCGTCGGTTTGGCTGAACGTTTTGCATTGGCGGCCAATGATATTCCAACATCAAAAATTCCGGGGAGCGCCCGGTATGTCAATCACAGAATCAGGAACGGTGAAGCCCTTTCGACAATTGCCCGAAAGTATCATATTTCCGTCCAGGCTATTGTCAGAGCAAATCGCTTAACGTCAAAGCACAAAATCAGAGCGGGGCGCACGCTCAAAATACCGATGCGTGGCTATACGTATGTCGAAGATGTACAACCACGAACCACCAGTCTTTCAAGAACTTTGAGCAAGCAAGGTCCTATTGTATCGTATAAGGTCAAACAGGGCGATTCTCTGTGGCTTGTAGCCAAGCGATTCAATACAAACGTTTCAGAAATCAAGAGTACGAGCGGGCTCCGGGGAGACAGGCTGCAGATCGGACAGATTATTAAAGTCAGAAACGGCCACTCGATTGCTCAGGCAGGTTCGAATACCTATGTGGTAAGACAGGGCGATTGTATAAGTTCTATCGCCGAGAAACACCGAATGTCCGTTAGCGAATTGTTACGTTTGAATAACTTCAGTAAGAACGATACGATTTATGCGGGCCAGATTATTACGGTGAAACAATAAGATTAGGAGATCATTAACTTCAGATAACCATAAAAAGCATTCATAATAGCTTCGTGAACAGCACCTTGTGGTCACCAGGATGATTATAATCGAGTGTAACGGGAATATCATTGATAACTGTATCACCCGGTTCTATGGTAAAGCCCATTTTTTTATGAAATTTGATTGAGTCTTTGTTGACGGGCGACGTGCACGATCTCACAACAGTCCGTCCGTTTTCCCGAGATAAAGCAAAAAAGTGCTCAAACAGGAATCTTCCCAGGCCTCTTTTCCGAAATTTCGGATGGACACCTGCGAAATGAATGTAAGCTTCGTGTCTCTCTGATTGCGACATAAAACCGATGAGGAAACCGATTAATTTTCCATCCTGTTCCGAAGTGAATGATGTGTTACGGAAGTGATTGAGAAACAGTTTCGGAACCGACGCCCGTAGGTCTCTGCCATCCCACCAGTCGGGCATGACAGCGATAATCCGCGTATGGTCTTCGAGAGTGGCATGTCTAATAACGATTCCGTTGTGATCCATGGAATACCTCGATTCGGAGTTTGTTTTCCTGTGTCACGCTTACGCCGAGTATCATGACATTTAACATCGAAGAATTGACGTTATTACTATTTTCTTAAAATGTCGAAGCTTTATTACATAAGGGCGAAAGATAGAACGCACACCATCAAAGCGCATTTCTCAGAAACTTCAATAACAAAGTGGCAAATTTGCGTCAATTGTTTGCAGAGATTATTTTGATGATCGATGCATATGAGCAATGATCGTCACTGGAGTCCAGCCGTTAGCCGTTATCTGACAAAAAAATTCAAATTTGTACGATAATAGACCTGAATCTACATTATTGTATGATCTTTTCATTGTCATATATTAAACCCAAACAAGCATAAAGGAGGCAATCTATAGATAACTATCTGTTAATAGTGAACTTATATGTGCCTCGGCATTATTAAAATATTAAAATAATTTGCGGCATGCAATTTGCTTTATACAAATACGTTATTTATCTGTTCTGTTTTTGAATGCGTTCAACATTTCACATTTTCAAATTGATCTCGACGTAAACAAACTTTGTCAAACAATAGATCAAAGAGGAGAAGGAAAACAATGAGTGGTAATACCGCACGATTAAATGCTATTTCAGAACTGTCTGAAAAGAATGAACTTGTATCGAAATTTGATTTTATTGGAGATTCCGCACAGGCACTTTTCGGAAGTAATGTCTTCAGCATGCGAGTCATGAAAACATGCCTGCCCAAGGCCGTCTTCAAATCTCTCAAAGAGACCGTCGAGACCGGATCGCCGCTGGATGAAGGACTTGCCGACGTTGTAGCCGCTGCTATGAAAGATTGGGCCATTTCCAAGGGGGCAACTCACTTCACCCATGTATTTTATCCACTTACCGGTTTGACTGCAGAAAAGCACGATTCTTTCCTGAGCCCTGATGGCGAAGGGGGAGCGATAACCGAATTTTCCGGTAAGGCGCTTATTCAGGGAGAACCCGATGCATCGAGCTTCCCCAGCGGAGGTATCCGTACCACCTTTGAAGCCCGCGGATATACGGCATGGGATGTAACCAGTCCGGCGTACATCATGGAAAATCATAACGGTTCGACACTCTGTATACCGACGGCATTTGTATCCTGGACCGGTGAAGCCCTTGATAAGAAAACACCGCTTCTCCGCGCCACACAGGCGCTTAACAGGCAGGCGAAAAGAATTCTGAAAGTGTTCGGCCATAACGAAATTTCTAAGGTCGGCACATATGCCGGGTGTGAGCAGGAATATTTCCTTATTGATAAAAAGTTTTACAACAGCCGCCCGGATCTAATACTCTGCGGTCGAACACTTTTCGGTGCGGTATCACCGAAAGGACAGGAGTTTGATGATCACTATTTCGGTGCCATCAATGAGCGGGTGCAAGGATACATGATGGAAGTCGATCATGAGCTGTTTAAGCTCGGCATTCCTGCACGAACCCGTCATAATGAAGTAGCACCCGGACAATTCGAACTGGCTCCGCTTCATGAACAATCGAATCTGGCGGCAGACCACCAACAGTTGACGATGACTATCCTTAAAAAGGTTGCTGACAGAAACGGATTTGCCTGTCTGCTTCATGAAAAACCCTTTACCGGGATTAACGGTTCAGGGAAACATCTTAATTTCTCAATTGCTAATGCCACCCAGGGAAACCTGCTCGATCCGGGAACAACACCCGAAGAAAATGCACAATTCCTTGTTTTCTGTTCGGCTGTTATTCGTGCGGTACACCTCCATGGGCCACTTCTTCGCGCAGTCGTCGCGACTGCCGGCAACGACCACCGTCTGGGAGCAAATGAAGCGCCTCCGGCTATTATCTCAATATTTCTCGGGGAAGAACTGACGAACATTTTCAAACAAATCAAAACGGATCGGAAGAAGTCGTCCAAGAAAAACGGGGTCATTAATATTGGTGTCGATACTCTTCCCACAATCCCCAGAGATACGAGCGACCGGAACCGCACGAGCCCCTTCGCCTTTACCGGCAATCGCTTCGAATTCCGCGCTGTCGGCTCGAACCAATCCGTGGGCGGGGTCATTACTGCGCTGAATACGATCATAGCGGATTCTCTCGACTATATAGCAACAGAGCTGGAAACGGAAACCAAAGGCGATGCAACAAAGCTGAATAATGCCATACAAAAGGTCATCAAGCAAATAATCGAGACCCATGGCGCTGTGATTTTCAATGGCGATGGTTACACGGAAGCTTGGCATAAAGAAGCAGCAAAGCGCGGCCTTGCCAATCTCAGGACTGCGGTCGATGCACTTCCTGCCATTACCGGTGAAGACGTTATCCCCATGTTTGAGAAATTTAAAGTGCTTTCGAAGGTTGAACTGAAAAGTCGAGAAGAAGTGTACACAGAGCAATATTGTCTTGCTGTTAAGGTAGAAGCAAGCTTGACGCTTAAGATGGCCAAGACCATTATTTTTCCTGCAGCCATCAGATATCAGGGCGAACTGGCGAAAACCTGTGCTGATCTTAATGCGATCGGTCATACCTTCCATACCGGAACGCTCGACAAGGTAACCAATTTGGTCAAGGAAATGCATGACACCATTGCCGCGCTTGAAGAAACCATCGAGAAAAAAGACACGTCCTCAGTTCCAGCACAGGCACGATATTACTGCGATAAGGTTCTTCCTGCAATGCTTGACGTAAGAAAAGTAGCCGACAGTCTTGAAGGGATTGTTGCCGATGATCTCTGGCCATTGCCCACCTACCAGGAGATGCTGTTTATAAAGTAAACATTACAATATACTAAAGGGATTGGATGGAAAATGTCCTGCACCATTTTCCATCCATCCTTTGCAGAACCCTCTTTTCCATCCATCCTTTCCCTTAACTGCTTTTTCCTGTCAGATAGTGAACACCCGTCAACATATCTTCCGATCATGACGATGTTGAAGCATGTATCATCAAGGGAAGCAATTTTATATCAGGATGGCGAAACAAGGCATAACGGGGGAACGTCGAAGACAAAGGAAACGACTGAGTATCTCTCCCAATAAGTTTTTCAGCTGTTAGCTTCATCCATGGAAAGCACTGCTGCTTTTGATTTAAGAAATCCCAATTCCCTGACATAAAGAAAGCCGAAAATAAGCATGGCAAAGACAGCGCCCAATCCATCGGCCAGCATGTCTTTCTGGGCATCCCAGATGTCACCCTGTGAACCCAATACCGCAATTCCTGCAGATTCTTCAGCGGATACGGCATAGAGCCACTCGATGATTTCATAACCGCCGGCAACGGTAAATATTGTAAAGACAGGAAAAAGGAATAGTACAATCCGTGATGTAACCAATCGCTTTGATAAAAGTAATTCCGCAATGGGATAGGCATAGAAGCCGACGGTGAAGTGGGCAATGCGGTCATAATGATTTCGTGAGAATCCGAAGAAATCAGTTATGAGATCGAAGGGAACCCGTTCGAAGGTATAGTGACCGCCGATGGTATGAAGGACGATCAGACAGAACATAAACAGATAACTCAGAGGAGAAAATACATAATATTTGTAGCTTATAATGATTACAAGAACAATCGCCATAATGGGAATGTTTTCAGCCCACCATACTGACCTGTCATACGGTGAGAACGCAAGAATCGTAAAAAGTATCACGTAGATCATGAGTAAAACGAGGGGTAATCTAGTATGCATTGGATTCTCCTATGATAATATTTATTATTTGTTTATCAAAACAGTTCTTCTTTCAGGATTCCGTAAAATATATCTTTTGCCTGTCGCTCGATCCAGGGTCTGTGTCCGCAGTTCTTTAAGAGAATAAAACGAAAGTTTTGGAGAACAGCACCAAGTGGCTTTTGAACGCCTTCAACCGGATGGGGATCATAATCACCGTGGATTGCCACAACAGGGCAGGTGATGTATTTGCCCCATTCCATAAGCCTGCCGGTTTTTCTCATCAGGGCGGCTTCTTCCCAGACGTTGAAAAAGACATCATAATTATAATCTATTATATCGGATTCAAATGGGAGCGGATCATAGGTATCCGCTTTTGTGCATAACGATCCGAATCGGGCGAGTATCCTGTTTTTGTCTTCAGCCTCTTGATTATGTAACGCTTCACCAAGAGCCACCAGTTCTTTTCTTTCCATATCGTTAAGACGCACCAGTCTGGTTTCGTGAATCTTTGCCGTATATGTCTCGTCGTAGGGACCGCTTCCGATGAGGATCAGCTTTTTTACAATCTCTGAATGACCTGCAGCGAAGATGAACGCAAGCCATGCCCCCCAGGAAAATCCTATAATGGTAATGGGATGTTCCCCGTACTTATCCAGAACAATTTTTAACTCTTTAATCTGACCCTCGATCGTCCGTGCTGTTTGGAACGGTTCCAAAATGCCATGATTGATTGCAAGTTCCCGGGCAACCGCCGCCATTTCACCGGCAGCGCCCGGACCACCGTGTATAACCGCAACGGAGTACGGCTCTTTGCCATATTTCCTGAGATTCTTCATACAGACATGTGAAGCGTTTATCCACCCGATCGCTTGACGTTATACCCTTGTATTTTCAATTCATCTACCAGCTTGTCCCGATGATCGCCTTGAACTTCAATGACTCCGTTTTTTACGGTTCCACCGGTGCCGCACTTCTGTTTCAACTTTTTTGCCAGTTGCGAAAGTCCTGATTGGTCAAGCGGAAGGCCGGTGATTACCGTTACACCTTTTCCCTTCCGTCCTTTTGTTTCCCTGGCAACTCTCACAATACCATCGCCACGAACGGAATTGTTCCGTCCACACAGGCACTCTCCGATTGATTTGCCGCAATCGGGACACATTCTGCCGTGCTCAGTCGAATAGACAGGTCCGTTGTTTCTGTCTTTTCTAACATTCATAGCGGTTCCTTCCTCCAGCGATACAATGCTTTTCTCACTTCCTTGTCTACATATGAGAAAATGCGGAGAACAGTGTCATGGGATTCGGAAGGGGAGTGCCCTGCTACTTTTATAACTTCAAATCCCAGTTTGTCATGGAATTCGTAGAACCTGCGATATAACGGGGCATTACTCAACGGTCGATGTGTACTCTTTCCGATAAAACCTGCGGCTTCCAAGACGTTCCTCCGTTTCAAAAGACCGGCAACGCACTGGGAATCCGAATATACCACGAGTTTCACCGGTCCTGACAACAAGGATTCTTTTCTATAAACTTCAAGGGCCCACAAGACTGTCTGTACTTCAAGTTTTGTCGATGAAGTGCTTTCAAATCTTCGTATCATAAGACGATCGGCAATGCTTGATCGTTCAATCCGGTGAAGCGGCATGTCCAAGAATGACATAGGAAGAACAAGATAAGCGCCCACTCCGCATCTACTCTTCGGATCGAGGCTCACATCGGTAAAAAGAGCACGCCTATTCATTGTAAAACAACTTTCACACGCCCCACAATTCCGCTGGTGAGGCGCACCTTGATCCCATGAGGATGAGATCGGGAATTGGTGAGGATATCCTTAACGATTCCCTCCGTCAGTTTTCCTGTGCGCTGATCCTGTTTCTGTACAACCTGTACATGCGCTCCCGGTTTAATATTGATGCGGATTGTCCCACTCATGCTTCAATACCCTTACTATTGCAGTATCTGGTCAAAAAACGATCCAACTGATTGGCGAATGACTGACGGTCTTTTTGACTGAATGACGATGGGCCGCCGCCGTTAATGATTCCGCCGTTTCGAAGCTCGTTCATAAGATCTCGGACAGCAAGTCTGTCCTTGATGTTTTCTTCCGTGTAGAGTTCACCACGGGGGGTAATCGCGTATGCCCCTTGTGCAACAATGCGGTCTGCAAGAGGAATATCAGCGGTAATGACCAGGTCTCCATGCTGAACAAGTTCGACGATCCGATCATCCGCCATATCTGGCCCCTCCGGTACGGCAATACATGAGATATGTGAGGATTGCTTGATATTTAACCGCTGATTAGCAACAAGAATCAGAGAAATGCGGTGCCGTCGAACCGCCCGGAACAGGATATCCTTTACCGCATTAGGAACTGCATCAGCATCAACAAATATTTTCATCAACGACTATCCTTATCAGGCATAGAGACTTAGCATCGACTCCATATGAAAAATCTCGGGAAACCAATACAGTCCTCAAAACAGAAGCTTCCCGGCATTCATCGTATTGTATGCAACCGTTGCACTAAACTTATCATAGAGCAGTACTTACGGCCGTCGAAACAATATAATGTTATGGATATTTGTCAAGGAATATCCGGTCAAGTGTAGGGAGACTGTTGAGTAAGCGCTATATAAAGCTGTCAGACATCGATGTTCAGTTTCATGATTTACCTGCCGTGTCGTTCACACCGGCATGTACGATCAACCGTAACTGAAGATGTCATCGACTGACTGTCCCGTACTTTGCCAGCAGACATGCGATGATCAGAACAAATGACAGGGGAGGGGATTTCGATGAAGGTTTTCAGATATAATAATGAAAATCTGGATATTATTCGATTTCATATCCCTTAACGTGAAAAAAAATCTCTTTTTCTTTATCCTGCATTATCTTTGCGTCTTCCTCGGATTTTTCATGTTCGTACCCGAGGAGATGAAGGAGACCATGAATGATGAGGTATGCAATCTCGTCTTCAAACGATAAGCCTCCGTGGAGGGCGTCTTTGAGAGCAGTATCGACGGATATGATGATGTCGCCGAGGACGTGAGGATTGATTTCTCCAAAATCGCCCTCTCGCATTGCAAAAGCTATGACGTTTGTAGGCCCTTTTCTGTTGAGAAATTGACGGTTAATTTCCGCGATCTCATCGTCATCAACGAAAAGAACGCTTATTTCCATATCCGAACTATCAAGAAGTTTTAAAACACTATTGATGTCCTGACGCACTTTTGAGGAAGCTATCTCGATTCTTTTCTGCCTGTTTTCTATTAGAATTGCCATTTTTTTCTCTCTTGCCGTTGACTTCTTTCACTGCCGATTCGGGATAATCGATTCTTTGGTGGAATATTCCATTGAGCGTTCTGGTAAAACTCTCTGCGATCTTGCTAAGATCAAGGAAGGTCAGATCGCAATCATCAAGTTCTCCTTCAAGAAGTACCTGATTGATTCTGTCTTCCACGAGGTTCTTTATTCTCGACGGTGTGGGATTCTTGAGCGCTCGGGACGATGCTTCGATTACATCACCCAGCAGTACCAGTCCAGCTTCCTTGGTCTGCGGTTTTGGTCCCGGGTATCTGAAATCACCCTCCGGAATCGCCCGAACGGAGGGATCTTGATCCTTTTGTGCTTTATCGTAAAAGTAACCGACCAGCCGTGTACCGTGATGCTGTCGTATGATGTCCGTAATATCCGACCCGAGTTTGTATTCCCGTGACAGTTCGCATCCTTCCTTAACATGGGAGATGATAACAAGACTGCTCATCTTTGGCGACAGCTTGTCCAGTTTATTCTCCGAACCTCGCTGGTTTTCAATAAAATACTGGGATTTTTTCAACTTTCCAATGTCGTGATAGAAAGCACTGACCTTCGCAAGCAGTGAATTTGCATTGATTGATTCCGCGGCTGCCTCGACCATGGAGGCTACTATAACACTGTGATGATATGTACCGGGAGCAACCATAATCATTTCCTGAAAAATGGGTTGATTGAGATTGGCCAGCTCAAGCAGTTTGATATCCGTCGTGTAACCGAAGGTAGATTCGAAAAGCGGCAAAACGCTTGAAACAACCGCGGCTGACAGAATACCGCCTGCCAATCCCAGAATGAGGTTAAAAAAAGTATCGACATTTATAAGCGTTCCCGACAATAACGAGAGACATGAGATAACCGCCATATTGACAAGACCGACAATGAATCCGGTACGGAAGAATGCCGATCGTTGTTTACATTCCGTTATTCTGAACGCTGCCACCATGCTTCCGACAAGCGCATAAAAAAACATCGATGCCTTTTCTTCGAAGAGAAAACTGATAAGGAATGAGGTGAATATTGAAAAAATGAGTCCTACGTTTCTGTTGAGAAGGATAACTGCCATCATTGTCGCAGCAGCAAAGGGGATACCATACAGGCATGCATCAATGGGTATCATGGGAAATGCATAGTTGATCGATTCAGACAGGAAGATGCAGATTTTTGCCAGAATCACCTGTAATATCGCGGCAATTGCAAGAAGCAGGATGTTTATATTTTCATTTTTGTTCGACGATGCCAAAAAGTTTCTAAAAATATGGTACAGAACGACAGAAAAGAGCATGATCGTTAGAAACATCCCGATGAACATTGAAATGCTAAGAAATTTGCTGCCATCGGAACCGGCATATAAAGCGAAAAGCTTGTCAAGCTGAACTGCCGAGACTTTTTCTCCTTCGCGAACGATCATTTCATTTTTCTGTACTTTATAAAAGACCGGTTTCACTTCGTCCATGAGTTCTTGTCTTCTGCGTTCAGTTGCATTCTGAGCAAACGTCATATTAGGTCTGATTAGTTTCTTCACAAGTGATGTTGATACGTTTTGTACATCTTTTTCAAGGCCGGTAAGAATTTCCGGTGCATTCTTTGAAATAAGCGAATCTGCCTGCTCAATCGAAAGAATAGATGAAAGATCGTTTATCACCTTTTCATCCTGCGTCTTAATGTTCCTCACAGTTATGGATGTGTCTTTTACGAGCGTTGAGATCCCTTGATCACCGATAGGGCCTTTGTTGTATATTGAATATATCAATTTGACTTGTTTGTTGCAGAGGTCAATCGGGAACCCCAGATTGTTTAACAGACCAAATTCTTTATCGGAGAGAGCAAATCCCACCGTGTTTTCGAAATATTTCCGCGACTGATCAAGAACGGCAGCCTGATCTTTTGTGGTAATGTTCTCGCGGCGTATACGCGTGTATGTTTCATCCATCGAAAGATAAGCTTTTGCCAGTGTCATGCCGATCGCTGATGGCATATTACCATCGTAATCATAGACTGGTTTTACCGTTGCGGCTGCCTCCAGACGCTTCTGTTCCGTTGATGCACGGTCCTCGACAAGGAAGTCGCGATCTGCCTTGATATCTTTGGTTGTAATTGCTCCTAATTTGAAGGTGGTGTGGGTAAGATGGGCATGCGGAGAAACAATCACCGCCAGCACCAGACTCATAACGACGCATATAGCCCACCGGTAGAAAAGATTATTTCTTAAAAACGGGGGAAGGAAATCGAATCGTACCGACCCGTTTTTTGATGATTTTTGTTTTATATTCTTAGACATATATAAGCAATTGGGGAACCCATTAATTGTCCCCTCGTTTACGGTCAAGATGATTGTAGGCTCGAATTATATCCTGAACAAGTGGATGTCTTACCACGTCTATTTCGGTAAAATAAATAAACCGAATTCCCTTTGTGGTTCCCAATATTTCAGTGGCTTCAAGCAGCCCTGATACTTTGTCAGGCGGAAGATCAGTCTGGGTTACATCGCCGGTTATGACCGCCTTCGATCCGAATCCGAGTCTTGTTAAAAACATTTTCATCTGTTCAGATGTCGTATTCTGGGCTTCATCAAGGATTACAAATGAATCGTTAAGAGTTCTTCCTCTCATAAAGGCAAGGGGTGCGACTTCAATGATCCCCTTATTAATCAGGGCTGATACACGGTCAAAATCCATCATGTCATGGAGCGCATCATAGAGCGGTCTCAGGTATGGATTGACCTTTTCCGCCAGGTCCCCCGGCAGGAAACCGAGCTTTTCACCGGCTTCGAGGGCCGGTCGAGTCAAAACGATACGATGAACCTGTTTGGCCATCAGCGCTGCAACAGCCAGGGCCATCGCCAGATATGTTTTTCCCGTACCGGCGGGCCCTATCCCGAATACCATATCGTTGGTTCTGATCGAATCAATATAGAGTTTCTGTGCGATGCTCTTCGGGGTAATAGTACGCTTCTTCGATGAAATAAAGACGGTGTCAAGAAAGATCTTTTCCAGATTTACTGCACTGTTCCGCGAAAGCATTCTATGGGCGTAGTCGATATCGGTGGGATAAACGGGGTATCCTTTCTTGATGATAGAATACAGCTGTAGAAGGAGATTCTCTGTGATGGATGATCCGACATCATCCCCTTTAACGAGAACCTTATTGCCTTGTACCGTAATAGTTACATCTTCCAGTTTTTCAATCTGTTTAATGCCTTTATCGTGCTCACCAAGCAACACTCTCAAGGCGTGATTGTCTGGAAAATGCAACTCCTTCGTCGAGATGTCTTCTGAATCGACCTTCAAATACTATCCAGCCTTTTCTGAATTTGACTGCCG
>CAZCGI010000015.1:1327-15329 GCA_964498145.1 uncultured Syntrophaceae bacterium | reverse complement strand
ATCGAAATATCAATCTCAGGTGGCACGACGGAAGAATGAGCCTCCTGGAAGGCATTTTATCCCGGGGTGATCGGAAGATCGCGTCGCTTATCCTCAAGGCCTACGAACAGGGATGCCGGTTCGACGGCTGGGGTGACCAGTTTCAATTTGAACGCTGGCAGCAGGCGCTCAAAGAATCAAACATAGAAATCGAAGATTATCTCCGTGATAGAGCTGTTGATGAGAGTCTCCCCTGGGATCGAATCGACTGTGGCCTGGACAAATCGTTTCTGCTGGAAGAATATCATAAATCGGTTACCGGCGGCATAACGGAAGATTGCCGTTTCGGCATCTGTCACCAATGCGGAGTCTGTGATACAGAACGCAGGATTATCCTTGCAACGGACCTGACGGAGCTGAGAGACACAGCGGTTCCTCCCTCGTCAATACCGGAGGACACGGCGGCATCGGAGAAGAAATTCCGTATACAATTTGCCAAGCGGGGAGCGGGAAGTCTGCTTTCACACCTCGATACAATGTCGGTTCTTACCAGGGCAATAACGAGAAGCGGACTCTCGTTTGTTTTCACCGACGGCTTCCATCCTCATCCCAAGGTATCCTTCGGACTTGCTTGCCCGGTGGGAACGGAAAGCATGTGTGAATTCGCCGACATTCATCTTAAAAACCGTCCCGAACCCATAAACGAATGGATTCGAAACATCAATGATGCATTACCTGCCGGCCTTGAAGTTCTTAATATAACCGAATTGGATCCGTCGGCATCGTCGATTTCTGCAGCGATTACCGGATATCGTCACACCATGTATCTGCCGGAAGAGGTGATTACGCGGGGGAAAGACACGATAGAAGAAACCATAAACAGCTTCATGAAACAGGACGAATGGATTGTAACAAAAGAAAAGAAGGGGAAAAAGATCGGGAAAAACATCCGTCCCTTTGTCACAGACCTGACGTTCGATAAAAACAACTCCTCATTGGAGATGGCAACTCTCGTACTTTCAAACGGCAGTGTAAATCCTTGGGAAATCTTAAAAAATGTGATAGGGGTTAACGAAGAAGCTGCAAGACTGACAAGAATTGTCAAAACAGCACCCATATTATCAGACGGGAAGAATCATCATGGGAAAAGAAATGATTTTTAACTGTTCGGAACACGAAGTAAGAATTGCTATTCTGGAAAATCACCACCTTATGAATCTCTACATTGAAAGAACAGTCGAAAAATCCATAGCCGGCAATATCTACCTCGGCAAGGTTGTGAGGGTTCTCCCCGGTATGCAGGCGGCATTTGTCGATATCGGCCTCGATCGTGCTGCCTTCCTTCATGTTTCCGATACAATTCATGATTTCTCCGAACTGGAACTTCTCATGACCGACGAAGAAATGACGGAAAGAGAAATCATCGACCTGGAACGGAAATGGTATGCCAAAGAACCGGAGTATCAGATCGAGGATATCTTGAAAGAAGGACAGGAAGTCCTGGTCCAGATCGCCAAAGAACCCATAGGTACAAAGGGCGCCCGTATTACCACATACATTTCCCTTCCCGGACGAAAACTTGTCCTGATGCCGACGGTACAGCACATCGGCATTTCTCGACAGATCACCGACGAAAACGAGCGAACCCGACTGAAAGGAATTCTTGAAGGATTGCGACCCGAAGGACATGGACTCATAGCAAGAACAGTCAGCGAGGGAAAGAGCGAAGGTGAGCTCAGGGGTGATGTGGAATATCTGACAAGGGTGTGGGAGACCGTTAAGAATAAAAGAGAGCATGTGGGGGCACCGGGACTTGTCCACACCGATCTCGGCATAACGCTGCGGGCCATGCGTGATTTCTATACGGAAGATATGGAACAAATTGTTATCGATTCAAAAACTGAGTACGACCAGGTTATCGATTTCATGGAAACCTACATCCCGAACGTAGCGTATAATATGAAACTATATGAGGAAGAGCAGCCCATCTTTGACGCATTCGGCATCGAGCTGGATATCAAACGTGCCCTGAACAATAAGGTATGGTTGAAATCAGGAGGCTATATTATCATCGAAGAAACGGAAGCGCTCTGTTCAATTGACGTTAACACGGGGAAATACGTAGGCAAAAGAAATCTCGAGGAAACCATTTTGAATACCAACCTGGAAGCAGCGAAGGAAATTGCCTATCAGATCCGGCTTCGCAATATCGGCGGCATCATCATCATCGATTTCATCGATATGGAAAGCGAAATAAACAGAGAAAAAGTATTTAACGCCCTTCTCGAAGAAATGGGAAACGATAAAAGCAAAACGAAGATACAGAAAATATCGGAACTGGGATTGATCGAGATGACCCGTCAGCGGAAAGGAAAAAGTCTGCAGAAGGTCATGTGTGAACCCTGTCCCTGTTGTGAGGGATTAGGTGTGATTAAGTCAAATACGACTGTATGTTACGAGATATTCAGAGAACTCATGCGTGAAAAGGTAGGCAACCTTTCCAAAACGATCTGCGTCCTGGTCCACCCTGATGTGGCCGATCGACTTCTTCAGGATGAAAAAAATACCATTGAACGGCTTGAGCGGGAAATCGACAAAAAGATCGTCATCAAAGTCGACTACAATCTATATCCCGAATACTACCAGATCCTTCCGCTGCAATAGATCACCACCACAGGTTCTTACCGATCAAGCCTCTTATTTATCTTTAACCATGCAATATGAGTTACTGCCGGCTCACCCGGGAACAGGTCTCCTCAGGGCGCCACAAATAAGGTTTCTCTCGTCACCAGATTGCAAGTTGAAGATTAACTGCTATGCGGCAATGTCATCATCCCGGCACTGCCGGTTCGATCCTCTTTGCTCTGCATCACTTTCGAACGGTACATCAGCCATGGCCGTTCCTGACCACTCATCAATTTCCGCAATCCACAGAGGATGTCGTCGTTTTGCATACACGAGACTGACGGTCCCGGTGAAGATCCCCCGGAGCATAGGACGGTTTGGCTTGATGATGAGCGCGGCAATATGGGCAATGACAGCCAGAACGAACAGCATGAACGAAACATTGTGCACCATCGTTGCACCCCATACGACAGCATACGACATGTCGGGAGCATAAATATTTTTATAAACCTTGATCAACCCGGAGATAATAAGCGCGGCGATAATCACGACCATGCCGATATAGGCCAGGCGCTGTTCCGGAAGATACTTGTGAAACGGCGGTTCCTCCCCTTTACCTAAAAAACTCTTGATAACCTCCGCCGAGGCAGTCACATCTCCCCTCCGGGGGATCATACCGGTATGACGCAAGAAGCCGTGATAGACCACATGGAACAGGGCAGCAGCAATAAAGACCACAGACGCACCGTAGTGCAGTTGAAGTGTCAAAGTGAAATCTCCCGCCCAGCCCATTCCGGGCAGATCCGTGATAAAGTACCGTTTTGCCACGGGGAGCTGAAACATGCCGGTCAGGACCAGTATCACGCCGGACAGAGCAATGGCCCAATGCTCAATGAGCTCAATCATACCGTGCCGTTTGACAGAACCGCGTTCTTCTATGATTCGATCACTCATGCTGAGATTCCTCCATTGCTGTCTGTTTCGATGGTTTGACCGCCCCCGCGGCGGCAACGATTCCTGCGGCAAGTCCGACGACCGGTGACAGAAGCAGTAACGTGCCCAGCGTATCCGTCGCGGCTAACGGCCGCTTCACCGGTTTGAGATGGGGGTTTCCCGGTCCCTTGGCAATGGCGGCATTAAGTTTTTCGAAAGAAACCGGGGAAACATACAATGTTCCCGTTCCGCCGTTTTCATTTTTACCGTAGATAAAACCGTTCCTTGCTTCGGCTCTCCGTTCGGCCTCCCGATAGATTTCATCGCGGTAGCCGATCAGCATGGCATTCCGGGGACAGGCATCAATACAGACAGGCTGTTTACCTTCGACAAGTCTATCCTGGCAGAGATCGCACTTGAACATAACCCCGTTGCCGGCAAGCGTCGGTGCAACCTTGAGATAGAGTCCCACGCCCGATTGCCGCTGGGGAATGTTCCAGGGGCAGACGGTTCGACATTTGGCACCGCCGAAGCACAGGTCTCTGTCAATGACAACGGCTCCGGTTTTATTTTTGTGGTTGGCGGAAAACGGACAGATGGTAGCACATCCGGGATTGTCACAGTGCATACACCGCCGGGGAATATGCACGATCTGCTTCCTTTCCCCGTCGTCGACCTCAGCATTCTGAACAACAAGGTAATTGTAAGGGGTCAGCCGATCTGTCACATCCTGTTTTTGTGACCAGTCCTCGATCATCCCCCGGGGAAACGGCTGAGGAATGGGATAGACCGGTTCCGGAACATTTACAAGATTCTTTGCCCTGCAGGCGGCAACACAGGCCGGTGTCTCCCGGCCGGGACAGCCGTCACAGAGGCTCAGGTCGATAAGTGTTGCCAGCGACCCCGGTTCGGTCGCCCGGGAAGGCTTCGGCAACCCCAGACCTGCCGTTATGGCGGCACCGCCGGCCGCTTTCAGAAACGATCTTCGTGAAATACCCGATGTCTTGTCACTCATCATACCATCTTCTCCTGATGCTCATCTCCATATATAGTCCTCTCCTCATCATGGGCAGTCTTTGTTACCAGGAACAGGCACTCGGTATGTCGCACTCAGAAGACACATGGATTCCCCACAGGGTTTTATCAATGGTAATATCGCCGGTCATGCCTTCCAGTTCTGTGTCAACCATGAAAGTGAAACCATTAACCCGGTAAATCCGATCATTTTCAGTTGACTCACCCAGAGTCAGCCGCAATTGCGGACCGCCTCACCCATATGCCCGGTAAATTCTCAACGGTTGGGTCTCTTTCTTCCGAAAATATTTTTCCAGTTCTTTTTGGGCTGTTTCCGTTACCGTAATCATAGATGTTTTCTCCTATCGTTTTTCCGGTTTGTTTGTTATTATATTTGCCTTTATTTTAATGATCCCCAAAAATTTTGCATTGATCGGGATCAATGAATTTATAGAAATGAGATAGCCATGGATACCTTTCAGGTTCTACACCATATTCCCCTCTTTCATGGGCTCCCGCCGGAACACCTGCACGCGTTATCACGTCATGCACGGGAAAAGGCATACCGGCCGGGGCAACTCATCATCGTCGATGCAGAGGAAGCCCAGGCACTGTATATCGTCGTCTGGGGTACGGTGAAGATTTTCAAGAGCAGTTCAGACGGCAAGGAGCAGACTATTTTTCACTTCGGATCGGGGGAACCGTTCTGTCTCACCGCACTGACCGATGAATTTTCCCCTGCCAGTGCCATGGCCCTCGAAGATACGAAAATTATTTTCTTTCCCGCGCATGTCCTTGAGGAGGTGGCACGGCAAGAGCAATCACTCCTGTTCAACCTTCTTCTCGTCTTATCGAGACGCCTCAAGGAATCGCTTATGCTTATTGAATCGCTTTCGCTGAAGGAACTTCCCCAGCGGCTGGCGACGTTTCTGATCCGAACTCTTGAGCATGAAGGGAGCGAAACCATCCTGGAACTCAGGTTTACGCAACGGGAGCTGGCAAAAATCATGGGGGCAACGCCGGAGGCCCTCTCCCGGGCATTAAAAAAACTCAACACTGACGGGATCCTCCGGTCGGAAGGAAGAACCATTACCATATTCGATCACCATGCCCTGGAGGAGCTGTCCGAGGGAGAACGATAGGGCTGATACGCACCGGAGCCGCCTTTTCACCACAGATGAAAGGATTATACGAACATGAAAACTTTCTTCCCCGAACCGATTGAAAACCTTCAGGAAGCGGACATTCCCCTGGCGGGGATCACCGCGTACCTTTCTCAGTCTGAAAAGCATCAAATAATATTCATGGAATTCAAACAGGACGTTACATTGCCTGAACATTCTCATGCGGCACAAGTGGGTTTCGTCCTCGAAGGAAGAATTGATCTTGTCATCGGCGGGGAAAAAAGAACCTATGAGAAGGGGGATCGATATTACATCCCCGAAGGGGTAAAACATTCGGGAACCATCTATGCGGGATATGCCGACATAACATTTTTCAACGAGCCACACCGCTACACAGTCAAAACATGACACGGACACGACGTCCCCACCGGTTTCTTTGTATAAATAAAGAGCAGAACTCATAATCGATTATAAGACAAGAAAATGAACACCATATTCACTATCGGCACGAGCAACCGTACATCCCAGGAATTTATTGATATTCTGAAGCATTACGAAATTCAGATCCTGGCGGATGTCCGGCGGTTTCCATCAAGCAGATTCATCCATTTTAATAGAGAACAATTGGCATCGGCCTGTGAGATCCGGGACATTGAGTATAGATGGATGGGTGATTTTCTCGGAGCTTTCCGGGCGGAAAGCTATGAACAATATTGTCAGACAGACGATTTTAAAAGGGCTTTGGAACGTCTTGAAGATCTTGCAAGAAAACGAACCGTCGCGGTGTGTTGCGCCGAACGTTTACCCTGGAAGTGTCACCGGCAATTCATCGCCAGAGCGCTGGAAAAGCGTGAATGGCCGGTGACCCATATCCTTGATTTTGACACGGTGTGGCAATCAAAACAGGGTGAACTGTTCTGACTTCACAGAAAAAGGTCCAGGACCTCCCGAATCCGCTCATGGTCATAGTCAGTAGAACTTTTCACCGAGCGCAGGAACTCAACCGCCTCCGGAGTATGCAGATCGCCGATCGATTTCAGCGCCATTAATTTTTCATCATCGTCCCGCGTGTAGTAACATTTCTTCAGCAATTCAAATTGATCAACTGCGCCGAGAACGCCAAGTGAACATATGGCGGCCACTTTTACATAGTCGTCATCATGATCGGCAAGCCGAACAAGCGGCCCGATCGCGGCGGGATGGTTGCTATACCCCAGTTCGAGGACTTTCAGGAACAGAAAGTTATCCTCGCTTCCCTCTATTTCCTGCACCAGTGCTTCCACTTTTTCTCTCGGCATCTGAAGGCCGAAGGAAAATCGATTAATTTTCGATGCGAGTTCCTTCACCATCATTGACAGCGGTATACTATAGCAGGGATCGACCACTTCTTTCATTGACCACATGGGAACCTTGCCGATACGGAAATAAAAGGCAAGCTTCTTGGTCTCTCCGTTACTCACATAGTCCCCGCTCACGATGGTGGCGGTCTGGAAAGGAGAAAATCCTGTGCTTCGATGATTTCGGATACGATATTTATGGATGGTAAGCTGGAGAGGTGCATCGTCCGATTCGGATGCCGTGACGGCAATACCCCGGGAATTCAATTCTTTAACAAGATTTTCACGGACAAATGCCATTTCATCTTGAATATTTGTCAGATTAACCGTCAATCTGCCAACGGAAAATTTCTTATCTTCTCCCACTCGTTGATCCACTATTTTCAGACCTGTTTCCACACCGGCGTTATCTGTATAGAGCAGCGCAGAGGGCGTCGGGGTCTTAACGTAATAGTTCTGGGCACATCCCCCCGTAAAAATGAGTGCAATAGCAGCAATGACCAGAACATATCCCTTCATTCTCATCGTCATATCCATCTCCTTTCGCATTTATGGAATCCTCTGTATTCATAGAGTCTCTCATCATCTGAAATATACTGCATGATACACCTATTCACAGTGTTCGTAAACCCCGGCGTCTTCTCATATACTCCCATAAGGGTCCCCTGATCCCGAAGCGCCGTAATTTTTTCTGCAATTCCTGCGTCATATTAATATTGAGTCCCGGGAATATCCAGTTCGAGTGTGCCCGGGAGTATTCTTCAACAAAAGGAAGTATTTCATGTTCGATCGCCTCAGAGAGATAGAAGACCGGATTGAGGAAATCAGCATTCGGTGAAATATATCCCTCTTCCATGGCCCTAGATGACAGCGCTGTTCCCGGAAAGACGCGGATACCGATCATGCAGATAACGGCTGTTGGAGACATTCCATTCACCGTGTCAAAGGTACGATGAACACTGTCCATAGTTTCTCCCGGCCCCCCGATGATGAGAGAATGACAGAACGACATTCCCGATTCCCGGCACACCACTGATGCGTTCCTTACCTCGTCAACGGTAAAGTTCTTACCAAGATTGTCCAGCATGACATCGTCGGCGGCGTCACTGCCGAATTCCACACTGGTGCATCCCGCTTTAATCATCAGATCAATAAGGCGATGTGTGACAAACCGCGGATTGGCATAACAGCTCCAGGAAACGGAAATATTCCGTTTAATGATCTCCCGGCAGATCGATTCGGCATGATCCACGGGAGCGTTGAATACATTATCAACGACAAATATATTCGTTATACCCAGATCGATCATCTGCTCCAGTTCATCACAGACCCGCGCGGGACTCCTCAATCTGACCCGGGCACCCTCGATGAGCGGATAGGTGCAATAAATACACGTGAAAGGACAACCTCGCTTTGTCTGAATGTTACCCATGCCGCCCCATTGCACATAGGCATCGTTATCGAATTCTGTTCGATCGGGAAGGGGCAGTGCATCGAGGTCGGTAATACCGTTACGTCTTTCGTCGATAATCTTCGGTCCCCTGTAACTATATGAATTATTGCTCTGTTCACATTCTCTCAGAAATTTCAGAAATACCTCTTCACCTTCGCCGATGATCCCCACATCGGCATCCAGATGTGACAGGAGTTCGTCGGGAAGCAGGGCAAAGGCGCTGCCGCCGAGAACGATCAATGGATCTCCATGCATTCGAATTTTTTCAATGACCTTACGATAGAATGGCAAATAGGTTATGTAATGGGGATAGCTGACATTGTCGATATTTCTGAGCGACAGTCCCACTACATCGGGTTCAACTGAACGGAAAGCCGATTCGATTGATTGGTCGTAATTTTCGGAAAAACAGAGATCGAGTATCCCGTGATGTATACCGTTACGTTTCAGGACGGCGGAGAGATGGGCAAGACCGAGCGGAAAGACGGGGTCGGGAAGTGACTCTACATTGGGTGATACGAGAAGAACATTCATACCATTTCGCCGCCTACGTCTTCGTGAAAATAAAGCTGCTGCTCCCACCACCGAAGGTACTGGTAGTCATCACGGTAACGTCCACCGCACCCGATGCCCGCATATTCCATCGAAAGTCACCGTGTGAATCATCAGCAAGGAAATCAACGGTTATTGAAGGAAGAGGTACCCCGGTATGCATACTCAGGAGAACGGCCGCCGCTCTGACAATGCCGGCACCTCCGAAATCTCCTATACGATACTTGAGCGGCGTCACCTCAATTTCATCTTCTTTTTTACCGAAGATCCGGCAAATCATGGCAGCTTCCATCGCATCGAGTTCTCTTGAATAGTTGGCTGAAACATCGATTTGATCGATGTCATCGGGACCGACGCCGACGTCCTTCATGGCACTGATCACAGCCCGAGCTGCCTGAGTTCCTTCAGCATCATATCGATTGATCGCCGTTGTCCCTCCCGTGATGATTCCTGCTTTCAGGCAGCCGTAAATCCGGGCATCTCGACTTCGAGCGAATTCGGATCGCTCCATGACAAGAACGCCCGCACCTTCACCAAGAATAAGACCGCCGCCACGGAGGGGCCGAATCGCTTCCCCCTCTCTCACCACGACGCGATTCAGAGCAAGAACGGCATCATAACAGGAATACTGCATTTCCGATATTTCATCGACCCCACCCACGAAGACCACATCAACGAGATTCTGCAGCAAGAGATTCCGGGCATACATGATAGCGGTTTCCGCAGATATTTCATTCTGGCAAAAGGTACTGTTCGGACCGGTAATGCCGTGAAATATGGCAATATGACTGGCCGGGGCATTCGGCACCGTTTCAGGGAATGTAAAGGGATGTGCTCCACGAGGACCTTCTCTCAATCGTCCCCTGAAAAATTCATCCACCGTAGAACTGCTGCCGTATGCCGTCCCCATGATAACGGCAATCCTTTCCCGATCGATTTTTTCAAGATTGATTCCACTGTCATCGAGGGCTTCAACGCTGGCGGCAACAGCCATCCGAGACACCCGGCTCATCCTTCGATAGCTCCGGGGCGGGATGAATCGTTCAGGCTTAAAATCGTCGATCCAGGCGGCAACATTCGACCGGAACGGTGTTGCATCAAAATGAGTAATTCTCTTTATTCCGGAGTGCCCCGATCGCACACCTTTCCAAAAGGCATCCCGGCCGACGCCGAGAGGACTGATAACACCCATACCTGTAACGACAACATCAGACATGTCAGCCTCTGCTATATACCATCATGTATTCTGATTCCCGTCCTCTTATTCTCCAGCCTTTGGCCTTGAACCTTGAGCCTTTGCTACTGTTCACCCTTGCCAAACAATAATGCCGTATTGTTACCGCCGAATGCAAAGGAATTACTCATGGCAATCCTGATATCTTGTTTCCTCGATTTATTCGGAACATGATCCAGATCACACTCCGGATCCGGTTCATCAAGATGTACGGTCGGAGGCATCATCTGCTCCTGCAACGCCAGAATTGTAGCTGCCGCCTCCACAGCCCCTGAAGCCCCGAGACAGTGCCCAACCTGTGATTTTGTCGAACTGACAGGAGGAATGTGTTCCCGACTGGTGGGAAAAACCATCCTGATAGCTGCCGTTTCCATCAGATCGTTCATGGGCGTTGCTGTCCCATGGGCATTAATATAATCAACCGCTTCCGGTCCGATTTTGGCATTTTTCATGGCCTGCTTCATTACTCTGCTCATTCCGCCGGAATCGGGGGCAGTTATATGAACAGCATCCGAATTGATGGCATAGCCCAAAACTTCTGCCTGGATCACGGCACCTCGCCGAACAGCCTTGTCATAATTTTCGAGGACAAAAACGGCAGCTCCTTCACCAAGGGAAAGTCCCCGCCGGTTTTTATCAAAGGGTCGGCAATATTCCGGATCCATAAGCTTTAAAGAGTGAAATCCCGTAAAGGTCAATTCCGACAACGATTCGCTTCCGCCGGCAACAATAACATCCTGTGTGCCGGAGCGTATCAGGTCACATCCGTATCCGATTGACGTTGCACTGGACGAACAGGCGGTACAGATTGTTGACCGATAACCGGTCAGACCATAGCGGGCGGCAATGAGATCTGATAACGTGCAGGTTGCCGCCGGCAGAAGGAGCGATGGACGTGCCGGGGGCTGTCCCATCCATCGGGCGCGCTGGTAGTGTTCCCACGAAAGCATACCTCCGGCTCCGCCTCCCAGAATAATCCCAATTCGATCCTTATCATAGTTTTCAAAGTTCCGCCCCAGGCCGGAAAGGGCCTCATCGGCGGCAATGAGCCCCAACAGATCGCACCGTGACACCCGCTTGATCTCTCGTGGCGAAAGATTGCCCGTTATATCAACGGTCACCTCGCCGGCAGAATGACAGGAAAAGCCATCCGTATCGAAGAGGGATATGGGACCGATGCCGCAGATGCCTTCGAAAAGATTTTTCTTGAACACCGGAAGAGATTCTCCGATGGATGTTATGATGCCCATGCCCGTGATGGCGACGCGCCGAATTGTCTTCCCGTTCATCGTTCTTTCCAGAATAAATTTTTTAGAAATGTGATACTGATGTGAAATGTATCCTTTACCGGCCTATAGGAGGATCGATAACGGTTATCTTCGAAATAGACAGCCTTGATGGGCACATACTCTATCGTATACCCCCGCTTACCCGCCCTCAGCAAAATGTCCGCTTCGGCATCAAAACCATCCCGTACGATTGGGATCTGTTCCATAATCGTTCGGTCATACAGCCGGAAGCCGCATTGTGAATCCTTTATATCCTGACCGATCAGAAGAGTAAATAAATACATGCCGACCATATTCGGAACACGCCGAATCGATGGGATGTCATCCCGATGGGTCATTCTGTTTCCCACAATTATGTTCGCATGATGCGTCTTATAATGGTCTATGAATTTCGGTATATCTCCGGGATCGTGCTGCAGATCGGCATCGAGGGTTATAACGGCATCGCATCCACGGATCAGTGCATCATGGAAACCGAGACGGAGGGCATTTCCCTTACCGGTATTTGTTTCGACTCGTATAATACGGGCTCCCGCTTGTTCGGCCAGGAGGGAAGTACTGTCCGTTGAACCGTCATCGATGACGACAACCGTTTCCAGATACATCCGGGCTGTCGAGACAACCGTATTGATGGTTTCTTCATTATTATATGCCGGTATAACGACACAGATCTTCGCACACATGAAATGATTTTCGGATGTCATCAGGTCTGGCAGAATTGCAAAAGGCTGTTAATTCTTTTTTCGATTTCACCGCTGAGCCGATAGACGAGCTTGCGTTCTGCTGTCAGGAGGACCTGCTTTGTTTCACCTTGGGCCAGTAATGTGTGGTCATCCTTCAGCACGATCTCGAACTTGAATATCAGGGCGGTTATTTCCGGTTTGACAGCTGTTGTCCGTATAACAATCGAGTCTCCGCATCTTGCGGATTGCTTATAATCACAGGTAAGCGAAACGACCGGCGCAATATAGCCCAGATCAACCATGTGCTGGGGAAGCAAATCGAAACGACGGAGAAGGGCCATCCGCCCGACTTCAAACCAAGCCATATAATTGCCGTACCAGGCCATTCCCCACTCATCAACTTCATTAAAACGGACTGTTTCTTCCGTCTCAACCCACCGCACGTGCTATGCCCCCTGCGGATACTCCGCCTGTATAAAATGAGCCAACGTTCTTATTGATTCAAAGGCCTTTCTACCGACATTTTCATCTTCAATAATTACATTGAAATGTTTCTCGATCGCCACGACGAGTTCGAGGGCATCGAGAGAATCAAGACCGAGGCCCTCTCTGAACAGAGGGGTATCGATATCGATATCTTCCGGAGAAACATCTTCAAGTTTAAGTGTTTCCACTATCATTTTTCTGAGAAACTCATAAAGCGCTTCCGAGTTTGTGACAACTTCCTTCATTGCTAACCTCTAATTGTATTCATGTCAGGCCGCCATCGACGACCAGTACCTGCCCGGTAATATATCGTGCTCGTTCCGATGCAAGAAAGAGAACTGCTTCGGCAACTTCTTCAGGATCACCGAATCGTCCCATGGGAATCAACTTGAGAAACTCATCTCTCGTTCTATCTTCAAGATGATCTGTCATTGATGTTGTAATGACGCCGGGGCATACAGCGTTAACCGTAATCCCAAATCTGGCTATCTCCCGCGCAAGCGATTTGGTAAACGATATGACCCCACCCTTTGATGCGGAATAGTTCGTCTGGCAGGTTCTTCCCGTCAACGCAGAGGGCGATGTTATATTCACGATACGTCCGAATTTTCTCCCTATCATTGACCTGACGACGGCACGCGAGCACAGGTAGGTGCCCTTGAGATTCACGTCGAGAACACGATCCCAATCATCCTCACCGAGAAACACGAGCAGTTTGTCCCTGATAATTCCGGCATTATTAACCAGAATGTCAACATATTCCCATTGCTCGAGTATTTCACCCATCATTGCATCGACGTCAGACCGGATGGAAACATCCGCCTTGATAAGAAGGGACTCGTCCGTCAATGCACTCAGTTCTGATTCAGTCTCAGCGGCACTATTTTCATCGGAAGAGTACGTTACTGCAACACGAGCACCTTCGCGGGCAAAAGCCAAGGCCATAGCCTTGCCCAATCCTCTTGTTCCACCGGTGATAACAACATGCTTATTTCTGTATTCCGTAGTGAGAGTCATCATCTCATGCCGTAAATCATCAAAAGATTAAGCGAAATGTTTAGCAGAGGAACCGCCTTTGCGCAAGATTAAAAAAATATTTATATATCAATCATCTATGATTTACGTAGTATACATCCGTATGATTTTGGAAAGGAGAGACATTCCCCTCGGTAAAAAAAGATGGACCACCGACCTCAGAAATCGGTGAACGATTCGTATGAATGATTCCTTTCGAATGGCGTTCATTGCGGCCAATCAAGAATTTGATGTAGTATGTTTGCCTTGAACTTCATG
>CAZCGI010000015.1:0-1317 GCA_964498145.1 uncultured Syntrophaceae bacterium | reverse complement strand
GTCCTGCCCCGTCAGGAAATACCAGTCATTTTGCGACAGGATAAATTCACGACTATATATATTCGTTCTCATTCCATCCCCCAGTTCGGCGGGATATCCGATACTCGACAGGACCTCTTCTTTCGTCATGCCGATGTCGGCGATTCCCGACCGGACGCTCTCCCTGAATTCGGAACGAATATCTTCGAGACGGATCAGGGCTCGATCCTTTACGAAATATTTATCAAAACACATTTTGATGCTTGCATTATCGATATCACTCAGCCAGTAAATAAGAACATATTCCGTTCCACTATGGCTAAAGGTTATCTTCTTTTTCTCAATATCCCGGATAATACACTCTGAACCCGCCGGAATTAAAATACCGCCATAATATTTGTTTGTGTACCAAATAATATTCCCGCTGTACGTTCGAAGACTTACCCGATTATAGACCTTTCGGCCCTTAAACGACTCTATTCCCGATCCTTTCAGGTTCTCCGTAAAACTGGAACAACCGCACAAAATGGTCATAACAAGAACAACGGAAAGAATTCTCGTTTTCATTATATTTATGCTCCCGATAATGTTCTTTAGAAAACCTAATGCCTACGTATACAAAATTTCACCCCAACAAGCAAATTTTTCGCTTTGCAAAAAAACCGTGCCGTATTATAGGGTACATTCTCCCTGATCGATATCGCTATGACATGGACAATCTATACAACAGCACTATGGATCAATTAAATAGTATGAACTCAGATGTTTTGATCACCGACGGCCACTGGCGGAAATCTCTGGCAGCCGTAAGGGCGCTGGGTAAAAAGGGCATTAATGTTACGGTTGGTGAGAGCACTCGCCTCGCCACTGCTGCCTTTTCCCGATACTGCCATCGCGTTTTTATTTATCCATCACCACTCACCCGATCGGCTGAATTTATCGATGCCCTGGAAAAAGAACTGTCCCGACATTCATACCGGATGGTGCTCCCCATGGAGGATGAAACCATGGGATTAATCTCACAACACCACTCGCTTCTTTCAAGACATGCCTATATTCCCATCGTTCCGTATGAGAAATATCATCTCGCCAGCCGGAAAGACGCCATACTCCGAATCGCAAAAGAAGCAGGAATTCCCATTCCGAAGACGTGGTTCATCAAAGACCCATCGCACATCAACCGGATAAAAGACTCGCCCCCCTATCCCGTCGTTATAAAACCCCGGATCGGATCCGGCGCCGTCGGTATCGTATATCCCCAAAATGCCGACGAACTGACGGCTTACTACCCGAAAGTTCACCAGCGGTTTCCCCACCCATTGATCCAGGAACGTATAC
>CAZCGI010000014.1:2246-15603 GCA_964498145.1 uncultured Syntrophaceae bacterium | reverse complement strand
CTAGGATCCAATGACGCAGAAGCCATGTCGGATGGAGGAACAATCCGCATCAAAACAAAAAATAAAACGGTAACCAGCCCCATCATGGGTTTTGAAAACGTGGAGCCAGGGAAGTACATCACTATTTCCATTTCCGACACGGGAATCGGAATCTCCCCCGATGACAAGGAACGGATATTCGAACCCTTCTATACAAAGAAGGTTATGGGCCGAAGTGGTACCGGTCTTGGCATGGCTGTAGTGTGGGGAACTGTGAAGGATCATAACGGATATATCGATGTTCAGAGTATCCCAAGAAAGGGAACCACTTTTATCCTTTTTTTTCCTCAAAGTACGCAGGAAAAAGCCCACGAAAAGATAAACGTCTTATGGGACCATTACCGGGGAAATGGTGAATCGATCCTCGTGGTTGACGATGTTCAAGAACAGCGTGAATTCGCATGCACGGCCCTCTCTCAACTGGGATACAGCGTGAATGCCGTTTCAAACGGAAATGAAGCAATCGAAATCGTTAAGAATAAGCCTCCCCAGTTGCTAATCCTCGACATGATTATGGACCCAGGTATTGACGGCCTTGAAACATACGAACAAATATTGGATTTCAATCCAGGACAAAAGGCCATTATCATCAGTGGTTTTTCCGAAACTGACAGAGTCAAACAAGCCCGGAATCTGGGAGCCGGAGCATTTATAAAAAAACCTTACAGCATGGAAACAATTGGTATGGCAGTCCGAATGGAATTGGATAAACAATCAGTTCCGATAACCACGACCGTATGATAAATTGCAAACAGATGTGCGTTTTTCAACAACCTCTGCCGAGGCCGCCATATTTTCCCCCAAAGGGCTCACTTCACTTTGGACAATTTTACGGAAACCGATTAACCATGACAATAAACAAACAAGGAAAACAAAATGTCATACAGAATTCAGTATGATTGTTCAAACATACACTGGGAGCAGGTTGCCGAAACGCTCATGTCGGTTGGAATGGCATCATATGATCCCATGATCCATAAGAAAGCATTCGAAAACAGCCATACCGTCATATTTGTCTTCGATGGCGACAGGATGATCGGGTTCGGTCGGGCTCTTTCCGACGACGCCTATCAGGCATCCCTCTATGATATAGCCGTCCTCCCAGACTACCAGGGGAAGGGTGTTGGAAAGCTTATCTTCGAAAGTATTTTAGCCAAGTTAAGACCTTGTAATATTATTTTGTATGCAACTCCCGGCAAAGAGGGATTTTACACAAAACTCGGCATGAGCAAAATGAAAACGGGTATGGCCTTGTTTACCAATGCAGAAGCGATGAAAAAGAAGGGATTTATTGAATGACCCTTCTCCTACTATTGAAAAAGTCCCAATATGAGGCTGTTCAAAAATGTCCAGATGCAAGGCACCCGAAATTTGCTTGCCTTGCGGCGTGCACTGGCAAGGACTCATTTGTTATTATTGCGCTACAAGGCCTGCCTATCGGCAGTCCTTGTCTGCGCTCCCAGCACTGAGGAATGAGTCGTACTTATGGGTACGTCGCAGTGACGAAGAATGAGGGTAACGCCGCAGATGGGCGTTTTTCAACAGTCTCTTCAAGATACTATGACATGTCAAAGCTGGCGTCGATTTTGAAAGTCCGTGTGGCAGGCATATTGAGGATATCATCAATTCCGGTCGCACGCTTTATCTCTTCAAGGGACCGCTCGATATCCACCATTGATGGAGCAATAAAAGTAAACCATATATTGTATCTGTGTCGTCTCAGGTAGTTATGGGTCACCCCGCGATAGGCGTTGACCACTGCTACAAAGTCTTCAATTTTTTCTTCCGGCACCTGTGCGGCACAGAGGGTGCTTGCATATCCGAGTTTTCTCACATCAAAAACAGCACCGATTCTACGGATAATGCCCTCTTCCTTGAGCCTCATTACCCGCTCGAATACTTCATCTTCAGAAAGACCGATGCGGTCACCGACAATCCTGTATGGCTCGGCTTCAAGCGGAAATTCCTTCTGAATTATATTAAGAATTTTTCTGTCGATGTCGTCCATGTTTTCAGCGATCAGCTATCAGCTGTCAGCATTGCTATCGGAGTGTTTATTTTTGGCCTTCCTTGATCCATTCATGATGTGTCACCATTACGTTCTCCACTGAAAGGGTATAAAGATATCCCAGTGGATTCGCGGTTGAGCCGCGTCGCTTTCTTATCGGGAACTACACACACTTACCACTCAACACTTACCACTTTCATACACCCTACACCCAACACCCTGTTTTTCTCACTTATCACTATCCACTTCACACTCAACACTATTTTCTCGGCTCATAAACGCAGAAGGGTTCTTCAGCGAGGTAGTCTCACGTCATCTCATATGCCCGGGCACGGCACCCGCCGCACACCTTGAGAAATTCACACCGTCCGCACTTACCTTTATACGTCCTGAAATCTCTCAGATCGTTAAAAACCTTCGAGTTTTCCCAGATATCCCTGAATTCCTTTTCCCTGATCCGGCCGCAGTCGATTTCGAGAAAGCCGCAGGGTTGAACCTGTCCGGTATGTGAAATGAAACAAAATGAACTCCCCCCCATGCATCCCCTGGTCATGGTGTGCAAGGGACTTTGCGGCATTTTCGATTTATCTTTCATTTCCTTTTTTCGCTGGTGATAGATCCTGTAGAAGTGAGGTGCACAGGTGGCCTTAAGTTGAATAGGACTGGTAAAACTCTCCTCGTAAAACCAGTGCAGCGTCTTCTCGTAATCTTCCCGCGTTATCTCCTGATCCGCCATGTCCCGGGCCCGTCCGGTCGGCACGAGAAGAAATATGTGGTGGGCAGCTGCTCCCAGCGAGATCGCCAGGCGCAAAATATCTTGTATCTGATGATGATTAAGACGAGTAATCGTTGTGTTGACCTGAAATTCTACTCCCACCCGCTTAAAGGCTTCAATTCCCCGCAGTGAACCTGCAAAAGCGCCGGGAACTCCGCGAAAATCATCGTGACTTTTCTCGTCGGAACCGTCAAGACTGATGCTTACCCTCTTGATCCCCGATTCTCTGGTTCGTTTAGCAATGTCATCCGTCACGACCGTTCCATTAGTCGCCAGAACCATTCTCAGGCCCTTTTTATCTCCATAAGCGGCGATGTCAAAGATATCATCCCGCAGATACGGTTCCCCTCCAGTCAGGATCACCACCGGTTTGCTGAAGGATGCGATATTATCGATGAGCCGACGGCACTGCTCCGTGGTAAATTCTCCTTCATATGGCCCGTATTCGGCAGACGCGCGACAATGTACACATGACAGGTTGCACTGCCGCGTTATTTCCCATGCCACCATACGGAGGGTATGAGGCAAAATCAAAGATTGTTTATTTGAACTCATTATCGTCAACACAGTCTCACGGGATTATGCTCCGTCCCAAAACGCGAAACCCGAAACTTTAAACTATTAATTTTGCCGCATCCTGCGCAAAATAGGTCAGAATCATATCAGCCCCGGCACGCTTAATTGAAATGAGCGCTTCCATCATTGCCCGCTCTTCATCGATCCAGCCCAGATTAGCTGCTGCCTTAATCATTGAAAATTCACCGCTTACGTTATACGCCGCCAGGGGCAGATCAAATTCCTCTTTCGTCCGGCGGATAATATCAAGATAGGGAAGCGCAGGCTTTACCATAATGATATCAGCCCCCTCTTCCACATCGAGGGTGATTTCTCGCATTGCTTCATCGCTGTTGGGCGGATCCATCTGATAGGACTTTCGATCACCGAATTGAGGTGTACTTTCCGCGGCATCACGGAACGGGCCATAGAAGCACGAGGCATACTTGGCGGAATACGCCATAATAGGTACATGTTCATACCCTGATTCATCAAGGGCTTCCCTGATGGCAAGGACCTGACCGTCCATCATTCCCGAAGGAGCAACCATATCGGCGCCCGCTTTCGCCTGGAATACCGCCGTCTCGCCGAGAACCTGAAGGGTAGCATCATTATCAACGACATGCCCGTCAAGGATACCGCAGTGGCCGTGACTGGTGTATTCGCACAAGCATAAATCGGTAATAACCAGTATATCGGGAACCGCATCTTTTACCGCTTTCACAGCCTGCTGGATTATTCCCTTGTCACCCAATGCTCCCGAGGCTACCTCATCTTTCTTCTCGGGAATTCCGAACAGTATAACGGCGGGGATCCCCAGATCCCGTGTTTTCTTGACTTCCTTGACAAGATGATTGATGGACATCTGAAAATTACCAGGCATGGAAGCAATCGGTTTTTTCACGTCCTTCCCATAGGTTACGAATAACGGATAAATAAGATCATCCACCGTTAATGTCGTTTCCCGTATCATCCGCCTGAAATTTTCATTCTGCCGCAGCCTCCTCGGCCGGTATTCCGGATAATGCATGATATGCCCTCCCAATTTACATGTTTCGTGTTTAACGTTTCGTGTTTAATGTTTCATGTCCCACGTTTATATTTTGTTCCCCTGATGTTCGACTGACGCAGGTATTTCATCAATTTGCTGATCATACCTGCAATATGTGACAGCTTTTCAGACAATTGCTCAAATAGCTGCTCATCGATATATCTCTGATCAAGTGCAATATATAATTGACTTTTTACCTCCCCTACCGATCCCTTGGCAATTGATAAAAATTGAATAAACTCATTGTTACCATCTCGTTCATATCCTTCAGCAATGTTTGACATGATCGAGATACTTGCCCGTCTGAGCTGGTTGCACAAATTAAAGTCTCGTGAAAATACCTCATCACTCGTAACTTTATATATTTGTCGTGTTAATTTACGGGCCTGCTGCCACGCATCAATGTCTTCAAACTTTTGAAATGCTGCCATAAAGTAAATATTTAACGTTAAACATGAAACATGTAACTTTAAACGTTCCCTATTTCCTCATCTGTCAGATAACATGCCGGATCCGGTGCCCAGAGATCATCATAAACTGCTTCCGCCCGGGCCCTGAAGTTTCCGCCGCAGACATCGAGCCACCGGCATAGGGAGCATCGTCCCGTGACAAAAGACTTTTTGTCTTTCAATTTCGCCATGAGTTCATTTGAGGTATCCTGCCAAATTTCGCTGAAGGGGCGTTTTCTCACATTTCCAAAGGAAATGGTCCTCCAGAACTGATCGGCATGCACTTCTCCGTCCCAGCTCACACAGCCGATTCCCCGTCCCGAATTATTGCCTTCGTTCATCCTGAGAAGCTTCAGAACTTCCTGCGCCCGCTGCGGATCTTCCTTCAACAATCTGAGATAAATATAAGGCCCGTCGGCGTGGTTGTCCACCGTCAGGATCTCCTTTTCCAGTCCCCGGTCGAAGAGATCCCGCGTCCTGTCGAGAATCAGATCGACGACCTTCCTCGTTTCATCATGGGAAAGATCCGCTTCGATCAGGGCCGACCCGCGACCCGCATAGACCAGGTGATAGAAACATGCCCGGGGAATGTTTTCTTTTTCAATAAGATCGAATATGGCCGGTATTTCGTGGGCATTTTCCCCCGTTATGGTAAAACGGACGCCCACTTTGATCCCTTCATCCTGACAGTTAGCGATACCCCGCATCGCAGCATTGAAGGCGCCTTCCACACCTCTGAAACGGTCATGGATGGCCTGGACACCGTCAAGGCTCACGCCAACGTAGGAGAGACCGATTTTACTGAAAATTCGTGCCTTTTCTTTCGTAATCAAGGTTCCGTTCGTCGATATGACGGCGCGCATCCCCTTATCAACGGCCAGTTCGAGAAGATCGGGAAGATCACGCCGCATCAGCGGTTCGCCGCCGGAAAAGAGAATGACGGGACATCCGAACGCCGAAAGGTCGTTCAGCAGTGCCCGCGCTTCATCGTCACTCAGCTCGTCACTGTATTTTATGTTCTGAGAACTCGAATAACAGTGGATACATCTCAGGTTGCATCGCCTCGTCATATTCCAGACCACGACAGGTCGTTTATCTTTCGAAAACTGGAGCAGATGTGAGGGCAGTTTCCCCGAATCGGCACCGTACCGGAGGACATCCGACGATTCAACGGCACCGCAATATAAGTTTGAAATTCCAATCATTGAACACCCGTTATTAATTTTGAATTGAAAATGAAAAATGAAGAATTACGAATCTTAAGCCAAGCCCCGTAACAAATCTCTTCCACCGACAGGATGCTGTGACTCATGCTCCATCTATCATTCTGCATCACGTTTAAATGCTTCTTCCAGTGCGTCAACGAGCCCGTCAATAACATAGGGCCCGTGCATAACATCAACAGTAAAGCCTGCTTTTTCCGCTGCTCTTTGTGTCACCGGTCCGATACAGGCAATCTTGATATCTTCCGGCAGTTTTTTTCCGTTTCCGATGATGTCGATAAAATTATTCACCGTCGACGGGCTCGTAAAGGTTATGACATCAACTTTTTTCCGCTCGATCAGTTCAAACAACTCCTTTGGATCGATCTGCGAATTGACCGTCCGGTACGCCGTCACTGCATCAACACGAGCACCAAGATCGGCAAGACCGTCGGGGATAACATCCCGGGCAACTTCCGCCCGGGGTAACAGAACCCGTTTGCCTTTCATATCGTAACGCCGGAACGCTTCAACAACTCCTTCGGAGATATATTCATCTGGAATGATATCAACGGTCATTCCGTACGATTCCACAACCGATGCCGATCCGGGCCCGATTGTACAGATTTGAACCCCTTTTAACTCTCGAATATCCAGCCCCAGTTCTTTGAATCTATTTACGAAGAACCTGACTCCGTTGGCACTGGTAAAAATAACCCAGTCATATGTCGCGATCTCCCTTACTGCCCTGTCCAGGTCATCGTAATTTTCGGGAGCAACGATTCTGATCGTTGGGAACAAAATGACGCGGGCTCCCCGTTCATTCAACAGGGCCGCAAAGTCATCGGTCTGTTCTTTCGGACGTGTGATTACAATCCCTTTGCCGAAGAGGGGCTTTGTTTCATACCATGTAAGATCGTTCCGAAGGGAAACAACATCCCCCACGACAAAAATGGACGGTGGAGTGAATTCCCGCACCCGGGCAATCTCGACAATGGTTTTCAGTGTTCCCGTTATCGTTTCCTGATCCGGTGTGGTTCCCCACCGGATGAGCGCAGCCGGGGTATCCGACTCCCGTCCGTGTTGTATCAATCGGTCTACAATGGACTCGAGGTTCCGTACCCCCATGAGAAATACGACGGTACCTGCCAGGGATATGGTTTCCCAGTCGACACTGCTTTCCGTTTTGTTCGGGTCTTCGTGCCCCGTCACAAAGGTAACCGAGGAAGTAAACCGGCGGTGTGTCAGCGGTATTCCCGCATAGGCCGGGACAGCTATAGCCGATGTGACGCCGGGAATTACTTCGAAGGGAATTCCCGCAGCCACCAAAACTTCAGCTTCCTCCCCTCCTCTGCCGAAGATAAAGGGGTCACCCCCTTTCAGTCGGGCAACGACATTCCCTTGGGATGCCTCATCTACAAGTATCTGATTCAGTTTGTCCTGCGAGACGGTGTGATCTCCACCTTTTTTCCCGACATATATCAGCCGTGCATCGCTCCGTGCATAATTCAGGATATCGGGACTGACAAGATAATCATAGACGATGACATCGGATCGTTTCAGGCATTCCACACCCCGAAGTGTAATAAGTCCGGGATCTCCCGGACCGGCGCCGATTATGTATACTTTTCCCTTTTTATTCATGGCAAAAACAATTTCTTCGCATCAAATAAATAACCTATTATCTCAAACACTTGTAAACTAATTCACCATATTGTTTATTGAGATGGTGGCGTTTGACCCTATCAAAGGTTTACCTGTCACAACTGTCATACATCTCAGCCAATATCTCACGGCCGCCTCGAGTCAGGATATTTTCCGCCATCGTCCGTCCCATTTTCGCGGCTTCCGTGCAGGAACCCCGCACCTCATCGGAGATAATGAAACTGCCGTCCACTCTGCCAAGAAGACCCCTCAGGATCAATCGATCCTTCTGTTTTCTACAGTAGGCACCGATGGGAACCTGGCATCCGCCGTCCAGATGTTCGAGAAAGGCCCGCTCCGCCGCCAGTTCAATTACCGTATCAGAATGATTGAGGAAAGAAACGAGGTTTTTAATGTCGTGATCACCCTTTCTCAATTCTATACCAAGTATTCCCTGCCCCGCCGACGGTATCATCGTTTCCACCGGGATGTACTGCGATACCTGTCCCGCCAAGCCCATCCGCCTCATGCCTGCCGCGGCAACCACAATACCGTCGAGGTCTTCCGTTTCGATTTTTCTGATCCTCGTATCGAGATTCCCCCTGATCGGGACGACTTCTATATCCGGCAATAACTGCCTTAGCTGAATCGTGCGTCTCAGAGAGCCGGTACCGATTCTGGCACCTTTCCGAAGTTCCTCGATCTTTATGCCTTTCTTCGAAACGAGCACATCGCGAGGATCCTCTCGCTGCGGCACGGCCCCAATTTCCAAATCTTCAGGAAGTTCCACCGGCACGTCTTTCATGCTGTGGACTGCAATATGAATATCCTCCCGCAGCAGGGCTTCTTCGATCTCCTTGACGAAAACGCCCTTTCCGCCGATTTTTACAAGGGCGACATCCTGCAGCTTGTCACCTTTCGTCCGTATTTGTACAATTTCTATATCCACGTCAGGGTGCTTCCGCTTGATTCGATCGGCAATCAATTGCGTCTGCGTCAGTGCAAGCTTACTTCCCCGTGTTCCTATTCTTAATGGAGTCTTAATTGTTGTTCCTCCTCTATATCATACATCTCTTTCAGATGTATCGTTTCCCTCGACCTTTTCTATGACATACGATGGACGGCATCTTTTACTCTTCATTCTCCAGCCTGAAGAGTCTCATAATGGCCGCGACATACGGATCAGCTCCGCCATTAAGACTCTCTTCTTTCAAGCTTGTAATCGGATCATGAAGAATCTTATTAACGATGGACGATGCAATACTTTTTACTTTTTCCCGATCGTCGTCGGTGAGGTTCCTTACCCATGGACCTGATCGTTCAATTTCTCCCGCGATAATGTCTTCCGCTTTCCTTTTGAGGGACACAATGGTCGGAACGACCTTGAGCGTGGTCAGCCAGTTTGAAAACGTAATTATTTCCTCGGAAATAATGGTTTCCGCCTTTTCAGCCTCCTGCAAACGGCCTTTCATATTATCATCGACAATTTCCTGAAGGTTGTCGATATTATACAGGTAAACATTATCGATATCCCCCACTGCCGGATCGATGTCTCTCGGTACGGCGATATCAATCATGAACATCAGCCTGTTTTTCCGCCGCCGGAGTGCCGACACAATGATTTCAGGGGTAATCACATAGCCGGGGGCGGCAGTCGAACTGATAATGATATCAACTTCTTTCAGCTTCTCATCGAGAATATCAAAACCAATCGGTTCTCCATGAAAATCATTAGCCAGCCGTACGGCGTTTTCGTATGTTCGATTCGCTACAATAATCCGGCTGACTCCATTGGTCATCAAATGCCGTACCGCCAATTCAGACATCTCCCCTGCTCCGATGACAAGAACGCTTTTTCCGTCAAGATAGCCGAAAATCTTTTTTGCCAGCTCTACGGCTGCAAAACTCACCGACACAGCATTGTTTGCAATCCCTGTCTCCGTCCTTACCCGTTTGGCCACTCGAAAGGTGTGGTGAAGCAGTTTATTCAGAATAATTCCAGATGCCTTGTGTTCCACACACTGGCGGTATGCATCCTTTACCTGACCCAGAATCTGAGGTTCTCCCATGATCATTGAATCGAGGCTGGAAGCCACACGGAAAAGATGACGAACCGCTTCATCGCCTCGGTAAACATAGAGGCATGATTGCAGCTCCTCCAGAGTCAAATTCCCGTGCGACAAAATAAATGTCTTTAACTGCTCAATCCCTCCTTCCATGTCTTCAATACGGGCCAGGACTTCAACCCGATTGCAGGTGGCAAGATACATGGCTTCGCGGATCTGCGATATCCGTTTTAATTTATACAACGGAGTATCCGCACTATCGCACACAAGCGACAGCTTCTCCCGTATTGTCACGGGAGCCGTTTTATGATTCATACCGATAAGGATAATACTCATATCTCTACACAAAGCGATGAGCCGTCATGGAAAACAGGTTAACCCCGACGACGGCAACCATTAATATGCAAAAAGCAAAGATCGAAAAAAGAGCGGCTTTTCTTCCCTTCCATCCCATTGCAAGCCGCTGATGCAAAAGAAAAGCATATAAAAACCATGAAATCATAGTACCGATCTGTTTCGGATCCCATTGCCAGAGGCGACCCCACACCGTGCCTGCCCAAATGGAACCGGCAATAATACCGAGTGTTAACAGAGGAAATCCCCAAAGAATGCAGATATGGTTGATTCGGTCAAGGTCACGCAGGGGTGGAAGCAACTTGCTGAAACTGAATGATTTTTTCTTCCTGATCAAGTTATCCTGGATCAGGTACATAATGCCTGCACAACACGCCAAGGCAAAAAGCGCCTCTCCAACCAGTGCCAGAACCGTGTGGGCCGATACCCACCATCCTTTGAGGATATCAGGAAGAACCATCCCGTGAACGAGCCCGCCCGATGCCGATGTTTCCATGATGAGAAGAAAAACGAGGGGTGAGACGATGGAACCAAGCACTCTCGTCTTTGTTTTCATCTGGAAGGCAAGATAACTTCCCGATATGGCCCATCCGATGAAGGACAGGGACTCATGGAAATTAACCACCGGACTGTATCCGGTCTTAACCCATCGAACCGTTATATAGAGCCCATGCAGAACAAACGCGGAAAAAAGAACCCAGGTTGCTGTTTTTGCAATAAAAACGCGCTTGACAAGAATCGATGCAATATACCCCACGGTACTTAAAAAATAAGCGATAAGAGCAATTTTAAAAAAAATCATTTCCATGGTTCACCCATTCATCGTTTCGAGCTATCGGCCGTCAGCAGCAATCTTCACACGTCGCTATCAATTAAGGAATCAATGTCCAGGCTCTCTCCTGTCACTTTTTCTATGATATTCTTAACCCGGTCCCAGTTTTTATTCCGAATACAATGGAGAATATCCGAATTCAAAACCGATTCAAACAACTTTTTATTCATGTCTGAAGGAGTGCCGCGGGCAATTACTTTTTCTCTGATCATCCCCATGATCATAACAAGCATTCCATACTCGGGACCAAACTTTATTTCAAGTTCTTCACGGATTTGCTTCGCCAGGGCGGGACTTTTACCACCCGTTGAGATGGCGATACTCAGATCACCCTGACGGACGATGGCGGGAAGAATAAAGTCGCACCGTGCCGGATCGTCAACGATATTGACCCAAACGTTTCTCCGCCGCGAATCGATGGAAATTCGACCGTTAACCTCATCATCATCAGTTGCACCGATGACGAGAAAGGCATCTTTGATATATTCGGGCTTATAATTATCCGCTATGTGACGTATTTTTTTGTCTCTGGTAAGCTCATCAAGCATTACCGTCAATTCCTTTCCCACAACGATCACATCTGCCCCGCAGGCGAGGAGCCGTTCCACTTTTCTCTCTGCGACGTCACCGCCACCGACAACGACACATCGCTTCTTTCTGATATCCAGAGACACCGGATAATATTCCACTGGAAACACCCTCAGTATTTAAAAATATTCTCAATCAGTGAAAGATTTGTAACTAGCATGAAGCACTTGAAAATTCAAGTTACTTGCAATCTCCGGGAAAAGAAGTTATACATCGTATGACACTTGTTCACCACACTCGATGTTCCAGCCTGTTTCATCAACAAACAGAAAGCGCCAGAGAGGAGAGCAACAAATGCCCGGTTCATCCGAAAAGGAAGTATGGATCGAAATTGTCGTGACGACACCTCCCGAATTATCAGAGGCCCTCTCGAATTTTCTCACCGAACTGGGAACTCACGGGGTTTCCCAGGAAGAGAGGATAGAAAATTCATTCGATTTGGGTGATCAGACCTCAGTTGAGATCAAAGCATATTTGCCGGAGTCAGACGATATAAAAGATCAAATCGATTTATTGAATCAGTATATCGACAGCCTGGGAAATCTTTTTCCCGATCTGAAAAAACCTGAAGTAACGACGAATACGATTGTCGATCCCGACTGGGGAGAACAGTGGAAAAAGTACTTTAAACCCCTGAGAATCAGTAAAGACATCGTCATTAAACCGACATGGGAACGGTATGCGCCCCTCGGCAGAGACATTGTGATTGACATCGATCCCGGCATGGCCTTCGGGACGGGACAGCATCCATCAACAAGAATGTGCATCAATGCTCTGGAAGAACTTCTCCGGACAAGCAAGGATGTTGAGAAATGGGAGGCTCTTGATGTCGGCACAGGAACGGGGATACTCGCCATATGCTGCGCAAAACTGGGTATTGGAAAGGTGGTGGCCCTTGACCTCGACCCCAAAGCGGTTGAAATCGCAGGCAAAAATGTAGCAATCAATCGGGTTGATGACAAAATCGAAATCCTTAACCGTGATGTATCAATGTATACCGGTGAATTCGACCTTATCGTGGCTAATCTCACGGCAAACGCCCTGATCAATCTCAGACCGCATCTGGACCGAATGATCAAGCCCGGCGGGTTCATCATATTATCGGGGATTATGGACCAGGACGGAACAAACGTCACTACCATATACAATACCAAAAATATCATTCTTGACAGTACGCTCACGGAAAAAGAATGGGTCTGCTACGTGTTCAAAAAAAGGAGCAAGAAGCATTGACAACTCCCCGCATCTATGTTCCCCGTGTATCCGATGATGAAGATCACATCGCCTTAGAAAATGACAATCTGAATTACATTAAAAACGTACTCCGCTTGAAACCGGGAGATCCCGTCATTGTTTTCGATGGACGACGCTTCGAATACGACACAATTATCGATAATTTCAGCAGTGATTCGGCAATCTTAAAAATAACTAACAAAAACGAAGTTTCCCATTCGGAGATCAGTATCACCCTGGCCCAATCCGTTCCGAAAGCGGGGAAAATGGAGTTCATAATACAGAAAGCCACAGAACTCGGCATCACCAAAATAGTTCCAGTAATTTCCCGGCGATCGATCCCGAAATTCTCCGACACTAAAATGACGGCTAAGATATCACGATGGCGGAAAATCGCTGTCGAAGCATCGCGGCAATGCGGACGTGCCGTTATCCCGGATATAACAGACATCGTTACATTCGACAAAATGGTAAAACTGCCGGGGGAAAATGACCACAGAATTATTCTCTGGGAAGAAGAGACAACACAAGGATTAAAAACCGTCCTGCAAGATCCGACAG
>CAZCGI010000014.1:0-2236 GCA_964498145.1 uncultured Syntrophaceae bacterium | reverse complement strand
ATCGTTGTCGGACCTGAAGGTGGTTTCACACGAGAAGAAGTCGAATTATCCCGGGCAAACGGGTTTACCTCCGTAACACTCGGAACGTATATTCTACGAACCGAAACCGTCGGCCTTGCCGTCCTCTCCATTCTCCAGTATGAAAGAGGAATGTTCGGCACTCCGGGGAAAGGAGAACACGGTAATGGATAGTACCCGGTATGGAGGCTTCTGGCGCCGAGCCATTGCCTTTTTAATCGATAAAATCATCCTCTTTTTTATATCGATAACCCTCATTGTCATTGGTTCTCTTATCCTGGATATTGGCATGTCTCTCGATCTCGAAAGCATGACAACGGGCCCGTTTCTCATATCGTATTATGGAACAACAACTCTGCTGAATATGGTCTATTTTACCTATTTTCACGGCTCCGTCGGGCAGACACCGGGGAAAATGATACTCGGTCTCAGAGTCATCCAGAAAACAGGCGATCCGATGACATACGGTGTTGCATTTCTCAGGTGGGCAGGCTACATCATATCGGGACTTATCTTTGATCTGGGATTTATCTGGATTGCATTCGACGGCAGGAAACGGGGATGGCATGATATGATCGCAGCAACATATGTTGTTAGAACTACTGGGTAAAATGCTAATTGCGACAATTGTTAAAAATTGCTTGACAAACGGCCTATTCGAAACTAATATTCGGTCCCTGAAACAGAGGGTCGGTAGCTCAGTCGGTAGAGCACTGGACTGAAAATCCAGGTGTCGGCAGTTCGATTCTGCCCTGACCCACCATGATAATCAAGGGTTGCAGCTAATGGGTTGCAGCCCTTTTTTGTTTTTTCTATCCATTTCTTTTTAGCGGTTTCTTCACCGTTTCCAATTATTTCTTGTCAACTAAATGTCTTCTATGAGAAGCTACAGCTACGACCACATAAGAAACATATAATTGAAGCTTAACTTGTCAAGCATGACGGAGGGGCACCGATGAAAACGATCCCCGTCCTTATTGTTCACGGATTCAAAGACGACGCACTGACTTCACTCGAATCATATCGAGACAAGTTCAGATTTCAGTTTGACCGGGCCGTAACGCCGGAAGAAGTCACCGCGTCCCTCAATAAATTTCCCGATTCGGAAGTCCTGTATACCATTCACACACCGAAACAATGGAATCCGAACTGGCAACTGCAATGGATACAACTCCACTTTGCCGGAGTGGACCATGTTTCGTTCGATGTCATTCCCGATCATGTTGCGGTCACCACCGTCAGCGGCATCACCGGTCTGGCAATTGCCGAACATGCCTTTGCACTGATTCTGGCACTGAGACGGCGGATACCTGAAATGCTTTCATTGCAGAGCTCAAAAATCTGGCTTGATATGAAGCTAAAATGGAAAAGATTTGCCCGGCCACTGTTGCAGAGCGAAACCATCGGTATTCTCGGATACGGGTCCATCGGTCGCCAGATCGGGAAAATTGCTCACGCCTTCGGAATGAAGATCCTGGCTTATAAGCGTGACCCTCATGACAGCGTGGATAAAGGATACATGATCTCCGGAACGGGCGACCCAGATGGAACGATTCCTCACGAATACTATGGGCCGGACCGTTTATTAGAAATGCTGAGAATATGCGATATTATTGTTAATATATTGCCTGCCACAGCCGAGACGAGACAGGTTATCAACCGCGATGCCTTTGCTGCAATGAAACCGGGCGCTGCATTTATCAGCGTTGGCCGGGGAGCAACTGTTGATGAGCGGGCACTCGTCGACGCCCTGGAGACAGGACACCTTTCCGGTGCCGGCATCGATGTCTTTCAGGAGGAACCACTCCCTTCATCACACCCCTTCTGGCAACTCGACAATGTTATCGTGTCGCCTCACGTCAGCGGCTTTTTTAACCGGTATGACGAATTCAGCATGGCACTATTCAGGGAAAATCTTGATCGGTATCTAGCCGGCACTCCTCTCCTCAACAGGGTTAATCGAAAATGGGGTTATTGACTCTTCCCGGGATCTGTCATCTTTATTGACAGGAGTTGTTCCGATGAATGAAATTGAAGACCGTACCGTTACAGCTCATTTTGTTTATCCATTATGTAAAATTCCAGGCGGTGGAATTCCAGGTCAAGATTATCTACCAAAGCCTCTACTGAGCCAGACATCCCTGCCTCGATGGCAGCCTTAATTTTCGATGCAGCATTGCTCAGATCACTCGCTGTTAGAGTCGCAGCCCCTCCTTTT
>CAZCGI010000013.1:10461-15970 GCA_964498145.1 uncultured Syntrophaceae bacterium | reverse complement strand
TTCAATGTTGAGAGAATTGCCGCATATTTCGGTGGCGGGGGGCATGTTAATGCTTCGGCATGCAGAATCGCCGGCGATATAGGGACGGTTAAAAAGCAATTACTGGATGTTCTTCGAGCTTCTTTATGAATGGAATTGTTGTCGTTGACAAACCGACCGGGAAAACATCATATGATGTCGTTCGCGATATCAAAAAGATATTGAACCCACGGAAGGTTGGTCATACGGGGACTCTGGATCCTCTAGCAACGGGCGTACTTCCCATTTGTTTGAACGAAGCGACAAAATTGGCACAGTTCTTTGTAAACGACGATAAGGAATACCGGGTTGTCATGCTCCTCGGGGTCAAAACGGACACGCTTGATAAAGATGGTTGTGTTATATCGAGACAAGAACCTCAATGTGATAGGGCAGACATAGAAGATGCCGTAATGAGTTGTATCGGCACCCTTGAGCAGGTACCGCCCCACTATTCTGCCGTAAAATTTAAAGGTAAGGCGTTGTATAAGTGGGCACGGGAAGGCGTTAGTATCGATTTGCCGCCAAGGGTTGTCGAAATATTCGCGATCGACATTGAGGATATATCAGGGCCGTACGTTACGGTTACTTTGTCTTGTTCGAAGGGAACCTATATCCGGACACTTTGCGATGATATAGGCAACCGATTGGGATGCGGTGCCTGTGTTGTTGCATTACGACGAACGCGAAGCGGACGTTTTCGGGAAAATGATGCACTATTACTCAGCGAATTCGATGATACGGAGATAAGAAAACATCTGTTGGAAAAGGTTATACCCTTGGATAATGCGATGCCCGATCTTCTGACTATACCGGTAAATAATACGACCGAAAAAAAAATTCGAAACGGTTGTCAACCCGTAGTAGAGGTCTTTGAAAACAGTGATATTTCGTCACTTAGTGAAGGAGATTTGGTACAGTTCAAAACCGAAGATAACAACCTTGTCGCCATAGCGAGAATGCATGCGGGGAGTGAACTGTTGCCGCTGCTGGATAGAACAGCACCGGTTGCCAGGCTTTTACGAGTGTTCAATGGTCAATAGTTTTATAAAACAGTAATAAAATACGAAAATGCAAAGGTAAAAATTAGAAGTTTATAAGGGAGGATAGAGAACGGTGTTAGATGAAGAAAGAAAACAAGAAGTTATCGACAATTTTAAGCTTCATGAAAACGATACGGGATCTCCTGAAGTCCAGATCGCTCTTTTAAGTGCAAGAATTCAATATTTAACAGAGCATTTTAAGGTTCACAAAAAAGATCATCATTCCAGACGAGGGCTTTTAAAGCTTGTTGGGCGCAGGAGAAAATTACTTGATTATCTGAAGAATAAAGAGGTGGAGCGATATAGATCAATTATTCAACGCCTCGAAATTCGACGATAACTGAAAAACGAATGTTACATAAATGAACGAGGTATGAAAATACGATGAGTGAAATTTTTTCGACTGATTTTGCGGGGAGACCCATATCCATTAAAGTAAATTACGTTGCGGGTCAGGCAAGTGGTGCCGTCCTCGTGACATACGGCGAGACGGTTGTTCTTGTTACCGCCGTATCTGAAAGAAGTAAGCGTGATAATATAGACTTCCTTCCGCTTACTGTTGATTATCAGGAAATGACATTTGCCGCTGGGAAAATTCCAGGCGGTTTTTTTAAGAGGGAAGGACGTCCCAATGAAAAGGAAATATTGACATCGCGTTTGATCGATCGGTCAATTCGCCCCCTCATCCCCAAGGGATATTATTACGAAACGCAGATCGTGGCAACGGTTCTCTCGCTTGACAGCGAAAACGGATCAGATGTTGCCGCAATGCTCGGTGCATCCACTGCTCTCGGGATATCCGATATTCCCTTCAACGGGCCTATTGTCGGGGTCCGGGTCGGCAGAGTCGGCGGAACGTTTATCTGTAATCCTTCATTGTCGGAAACAGAGGAAGGTGATCTTGACATCTTCCTGGTTGGTCGCAAAGTGATGCCTGGTGCTGGTGGTAATGACTATGATGTTAATCTCGTCATGCTCGAGGGTGGCGCACGCGAAGTAAGTGAAGATGTCTTAGTTGATGCCATCAACTTCGGGCTTGATTCGATGAGATCAGCCATAGATCTCCAAGATCGACTCATTCAGGCCATCGGCAAAGAAAAAAGATCGATTGACCGCCTGGAACTGGACGAGGAACTGCAGCAGCAGGTCTTTGAAGCGGCCGAGGGAATGCTTAAGGATGCCTATACAACGCCCGTGAAGATGGAACGATCACGAAAGCTGTCTGAGGCACGAGAGGCGGTTCTCAATCAATTTGCTTCTGAGGACGGGTCAAATGTTATGATGGTGAAAACGATCCTCGATTACATGGAAAAAAAGATCCTTCGGAATATAATTTTGCATGAAAAAACGAGGATCGACAGTAGGAGCTATGCCGACATCCGGCCGATCAGTTCTGAAGTGGGAATACTTCCCCGAACCCATGGCTCGGCCCTCTTTACCCGAGGAGAAACGCAAGCCCTGGCTGTTCTGACGTTGGGAACATCGTCTGACGAGCAGCGGCTGGACTGGATCAGTGGTGAGGAATTCAGGTCGTTTATGCTCCATTACAATTTTCCGCCTTACAGTGTTGGAGAAGCCAGATTCTTGGGGGGGCCGGGACGAAGAGAAATAGGGCATGGAGCACTGGCGCGTCGAGCCCTGCTTCCTATATTGCCGTCGCAGGAAGAGTTCCCGTATACGATTCGAGTTGTGTCGGAGATTCTTTCATCCAACGGTTCATCCTCAATGGCCACGGTATGCGGTGGTTCTCTTTCTCTTATGGATGCTGGTGTTCCGGTGAAGGATGTTGTCGCCGGTGTTGACATGGGGTTGTTAAAAGAAGGGGAAACCGTTGTCGTTCTCACCGATATCCTCGGAGATGAAGACCATGCCGGTGATATGGATTTCAAAGTATGCGGTACCAAAAACGGAATAACAGCCCTGCAGATGGATATCAAAATAGATGGCATTACCGAAGTTATTTTGCGTCAAGCCCTCAATCAGGCGAAGGACGGACGATTTTACATTATTGACAGGAGGAAAGAGACTCTTGGCCAGCCGAGAGCTGAGATTTCAGTTTATGCCCCGCGTATTATCACATTGAAGATTCGACCTGATAGAATCAGAGACGTAATCGGTACCGGCGGCAAGAATATTCGACAGATTATCGCTGAAACAGGTGTATCGATCGATGTGGAAGATGACGGTACCGTTATGATCGCCTCGAATGATATGGAGGCCTCTGCGAAGGCGATCGATATGATCAATTGGCTGACTCAGGATGCAGAAGTAGGCAAGATCTATATGGGCACCGTTAAAAAAGTAGTTGATTTCGGAGCATTTGTGGAAATTCTTCCCGGTACCGAAGGACTGGTTCATATTTCACAACTTGCTAAGGAACGTGTTAATAAAGTAACCGATATTCTCAATGAGGGTGATAAGGTTCCCGTCAAAGTCATCGAAATAGACAGAAACGGAAAAATTAAACTGAGCAGAAAAGAGGCCCTCAACCACAATGTATAAAAAGACGGTTCTTGACAACGGCATAAGAATTGTCACTGAAGAAATTAATCATGTCAGATCTGTGTCGCTCGGTGTGTGGGTTGAAAGCGGTTCACGATACGAAACTTTCGCGAATAACGGAGTTGCCCACTTCATCGAGCACATGCTTTTTAAGGGAACAGAAGCCAGATCGGCCTTTGATATCGCTTCCGTCATCGATTCCGTCGGCGGTGTCATGAATGCCTTTACGGGAAAAGAATTGACATCCTTTTATGTGAAGGTTCCTGATTATTATTGTGCAATGGCTATTGATCTTCTGGCGGATATCTTTCATCATTCACGTTTCGATCCCGACGAGATAGACAAGGAAAAATCGGTGGTCCTTCAGGAAATCAATATGCTGGAAGACACGCCTGATGAATATATCCACGATTTTTTCGGACAGGTTTTCTGGAATGACCATCCATTGGGACTTCCGATCCTCGGTACAACAGAAACGGTTACTTCCTTTCATCGACAGGGCATCGTAGACTTCTTCTCCGAGCGTTACAGCGGAGATAATCTGATTATAACAGCTGCAGGCAATCTGAAGCATGACGCCTTTGTGGATATGATTAACAAGACATTTGGTTCATTCGTTAATACGCAGGTAAATAAATCTGTTGTTACTCCGAACGTTTCGTCACAGACTGCAGTACTCAATAAAAACCTTGAACAGGTTCATGTTGTCATGGGGACCCTTGCTCCGTCTGCGACAAGCGATGTGCGTTATGCAGCCTTTTTGATGAACACCATACTTGGGGGCAGTATGAGTTCCAGGCTGTTTCAGGAGATCAGGGAAAAAAGGGGGTTGGCATATTCGATACATTCATTTCTTGTTCCTTATAAAGATGTCGGTATGTACTGTGTTTATTTCGGTACGAGTGAAAAAAACGTGCTCAACGTCATTCGGTTGGTCATGGATGAATTGAATAAAGTATGCGCAGGTTTCCTCAGTAAGATTGAGATCGAGTCTGCAAAAGAGCAGATGAAGGGGAATTTTCTGTTGAGCATGGAAAGCACCGATGTCCGTATGACCCGTCTGGCTAAGAATGAAATCTATTTTTCAAGGAATATCCATTTTGATGAGGTAGTTAGCAACATTGATGCTGTAAGCGTGGATGATGTGAGAACGATGGCGGGTGATATGTTCAATCCTGAAATTTTATCGATGGCCGTTCTGGGACGAGTAAAACAGGAAGACTTTTCTGACCAACTGTTGCGCTTATGAAGACAGATACGATAACAGTGCCTATCAGCAGAATGAAGGGAACCGAGGACATCCCCCTGCCGATCTACATGACGGCTCATTCCGCCGGTATGGACATATTTGCTGCGATAGAAAAAGAGATGCTGATTCTTCCAGGGGAGTGGAAATTAATACCAACAGGTATTTCAATTGCCCTTCCCGAAGGATATGAAGCCAGTATCAGACCACGGAGTGGCCTGGCTCTCCGACACGGAGTAACGCTCCTTAATGCTCCCGGCACGATCGATGCGGATTATAGAGGCGAAATTGGAGTTATCATTATTAATCACGGGAAAGATCCGTTTGTTGCCAAGAGGGGCGATAGAATAGCGCAGATGGTCATTACGGAGGTCTGCAAAGTAAACTGGAGTGAGTGCAAAGAGCTCAATACGACGCAGCGCGGAAGCGGCGGATTCGGTCATACCGGTTGAACATACAGACCGATTATCAACAATGACGGGTTAAGGAAATAACCTCTTTCCGTAAAAGGTCAGAGGTTTTTTTGTCAGATCTATATCATCACTGTGAGGTGATCCAAATAAGAGCAATGTACCTTGGAGTCGAAGGACCTTTTCGAATGCCGTGTGTGCAGCAAGACAAAAATATGAAATAAATGTAAATTTATTATCAAGACAAAAGGAGTAAGTGCCGATTGTATGATACGAATTGTGGAGACAGT
>CAZCGI010000013.1:0-10451 GCA_964498145.1 uncultured Syntrophaceae bacterium | reverse complement strand
CATGTTCCCGGGGAGACTGCAGATAGATGAAAAAAACCAAGACAAAGAAGACATACGAAGAAATTAATGAAAGGATCAGAAAAGGAAATGCCGTTGTAGTAACGGCTGAAGAAATGATCGATATCGTTGATAAAAATGGGGTGCAGGAGGCGGCGAAAAAAATCGATGTCGTCACAACAGGAACGTTTGCACCCATGTGTTCATCAGGCGCCTTTCTCAATTTTGGACATACGTCCCCACGAATTAAAGCTTCGAAAATATGGCTCAATGATGTACCCGCGTATGGCGGGATTGCTGCTGTCGACTGTTACATAGGGGCGACTGAGGTAGTGGAAGGAGATCCTTTAAACAGTGTACATCCCGGAGAATTTAACTATGGCGGTGGTCATGTTATTGAAGATCTGGTAGCGGGCAATGTAATCAGGTTGAGGCTCGAGGGATACGGAACGGACTGCTATCCAGCCCGCAAGCATGAAAAAAATATGACTATACGTGATTTTAGAGATGCTATTCTTTTCAATCCCAGAAATGCATATCAAAATTATAACTGTGCCGTTAATATGTCTGATAGAACCATATACACGTATATGGGAGTGCTCCGTCCCCGGATGGCAAATGCAACCTACTCGACATCCGGGCAGTTGAGCCCCCTTTTCAATGATCCCTACTACAGAACAATCGGTATCGGGACAAAAATATTTTTAGGAGGTGCCCAAGGGTTTGTTGCATGGTGGGGAACGCAGCACAGCCCTAACGCAGTCCGTGGTGAGAACGGTGTACCCATGGAAGGTGCCGGAACGATTGCAACAATCGGAAATCTCAAAGAGATGAATCCCCGATGGATTACAGGTGCAAGCATTTTGGGATATGGAGTATCTTTATACGTAGGAATCGGCATTCCCATACCGATTCTGAATGAAGATATGGCGCGATATACCGCCGTCAAAGATGATGATATTTATGCCCAGGTGTACGATTATGGGGTTGATATACCCAGTGGAATTAACAAAAGCCTCGGTGCTGTGAGTTATGGAGAATTGAGAAGTGGTTCAGTAACATTTCATGGGAAGAAAATACCAACGGCACCGATGTCGAGTTATTATCGGGCACGGGAAGTCGCCCAGATTCTGAAAGAATGGATTCAGAAAGGAGAATTTCTCCTTGGGGAACCGCAGTATCATCTTCCGTCAGTGGAAATGTGATGCTGCATGTATGACCTATATCACATTTTCATGTCTTTACAAGTAGCCAGTTTTAATGTACAAGAGTATGGACAAGGGACGAGATAAAAGAATTCCATTGAGGAAACTGTGGTAAAGAAAATTCCATGAACATGGGGAGAAGCATACTACTTGGAGTTGTCCTATTCATGGGGGGGCTTATCGTATTCGGTGAAAAAGGTCTGATAGATTATTTTTCACTGAGGGGGAAAATGCAGGCGCTCAAAAAAGAAAATACTAGCATTCATCATGAGAATACAGCTCTGAAAGAAAAAATAGTGCAACTGCAACGTGATCCGCGTTATATCGAATCCATAGCCAGAAATGACCTTGGTATGGTTAAAAAAGGAGATATTGGCTATCGCTTTTTAGAAAATGATTGATATGAGGCAGGAGCTGTCATGGTATCAATAAAAGAACTGATGCTTGGCAGTAAACGGGTTGTCGGACTTGATATCGGTTCGAGTCTGATTAAACTCGTCGAGATTGATGATTCCTCTCAGGGAGCCGTACTACATAAGTATGCTGAAATCCCGGTTGCGCCAGGTGTCATCGAAAATGGTATCGTTCGAGATAGCGCAGCCCTTACCGAGCTGATTAAAGGTATTTTCAAAAATTCCAAGTGCAGTGCGAAAAATATCATTACTGCCCTGTCCGGTCATTCCGTCATCATAAAAAAAGCAAATTTCGCCCATATGAAAGAAGACGAGTTGCGAGAACTTTTGACTGACGAAGCGGAAAATTATATGCCGTTTGATGATGTGCGGGAAATCAATTTTGATTTTCATGTAATCGGAGAAAATGACCTCAATCCGAACCAGATGGATGTGGTTATTATTGCGGCGAAAAAGGGTGTTATCGAAGATTGGATCGCTGCAATCGAGCGGGCAGGAAGAAAAGTTGTCATCGTGGATGTTGATTCATTTGCTCTGGAAACATCGTACGAGCAAAACTATGATTTTGGGGGAGAAGATGTCGTTGCCCTGTTGAATATCGGGGCCAGCATCACGAATATCAATATTGTCAAAGGGGGACAGTCTGTTTTTACGAGGAATTTTCTGCTGGGAGGTAACACCATAACGGAAGCAATACAGCAGAAACTGAGTATTCCCTTTGAAGAGGCTGAAAAAATCAAGAATGAGGGTGGAAATGGCGGAGATATTTCCAAACTTGATTTAATCAATTATGCTGAACCCATTTTCTCGGAAATCGAAAGATCGATCGATTTCTTCAGTTCCACTTTCATGGATCCCTATCTTAAACAGGTTCTTATCAGCGGCGGATGTGCACGACTGCCTGGCATTGTGGATGCCCTAGCGAACAGACTTAATTCGGGAGTGGAAATATTTAATCCGTTTAAAAACATATCTTATGACAAAAAGGCCTTCCCAGAACAGTACGTGGCGAGTATCGCACCCGTAGCAGCCCTTGGCGTCGGCTTAGCATTAAGAAGGATGGACGATAAATGATACGTGTCAATCTGCTTCCGTATTGGGAAGAGAAAAAAAAGGCAGATATTAAGCGACAGATATTGATTGCCTCGATTTCATTTGTATCACTGTTTGTTATAATCGTCTCGGTGCATCTCTACATGATTACCAGCATCGGTTCACTCGAAGATAATGTGGCGGATGCGAGAATACGACTCAAACAACTGACAAAAATAACCGGCGATATTAATAAATTTAAAAAAGATAAAGAGGTTGTTCAGAAAAAGCTGAAAGTTATAACCGATCTCGAGCAAAACAGAATGGACCCGGTCTACCTCATGGATACGTTTGCCGGCAATGTTCCTGAGGGAAAAATATGGATTACCGCCCTTACGGAGACGGGTAGAAATCTCAAAGTTGAAGGAGTTGCGCTTAACAATCCTGCTATAGCGCAATTCATGAGAATTTTGGAAGCATCCGATACAATCCGATCTGTTGATTTGCTTTCGGCCAAACAGATCATTATCTCTGAAGTAAAACTGACAAGCTTTGTGTTGTCATGTGGGTTAAAGGGGATATAATGGCATGGCACTTACCGTTGATGATATAAAGAATCTTTCACCGAAATATAAGGCTCTTCTTCTGATTGTCATTTTTATTGTCATCGGAGCATTATATTATACGTTGTTTTTCCAGGCGGCGCTCGCCAAACGGGCCAGGCTGAGTGATGATCTGGAAAATCTTCAGCAGCAAATCGCAGCGAAGGAGCGTGTTGCCCAGCAAATTGAAACACATAAACGGGAATTGGCTGAGTTACAAAAGAGTCTTCAACTCGCGATGGCACGACTGCCGGAGCAAAAGGAGATTCCGGGGCTCCTCTCTTCGGTATCACAGGCGGGCATAAAAATGGGTCTCGACATTGTGCTTTTTGAGCCGATGGCTTCCGTGCCAAAGGAATTTTATGCGGAGATTCCCGTTAAGATTACCGTCAAGGGCGGCTATCATGATTTAGCCCGGTTTTTCGAAAAAGTGGCCAAGCTCCCCCGAATCGTTAATATAGAGAATATTAAAATTAATCGATCGAAGGGTGATGAAGGGACAGAGGGTGAAAAAGTAATCCTGACGGCAAACTGTGAAATAAAAACATACATGTTCCTGGAAACGAAAGATGAAAAAAAGAAAACAAAGAAAAAGTAACAGCAAGCAGATTATGAGATTTTATATCGGATTTGTGTCAATCCTTTGCGTTTTCGTCATTGCGTTTCCCGGCTACTGTGAAAGCCCGGCAAAGGAAGATAAGGGCACTATTTTCAGTTACGATATCACGGGGAAAATTGATCCGTTCAAACCCTTTATTGAAGGAACAAAACGGAAGGGGGTGGAAAAAGAAAAGAAGAGAAAAATCCCCCTGTCCCCATTGGAAAAGTATGATATCAATGATCTAAAGCTGGTTGGAATTGCTGAGACGGGAAATGGGAAAAAGATTGCCATGGTAGAAGATGGGGAAGGAAAATTTTATCCCATTGTTTCAGGAGCTCTCATAGGTATGAATGGGGGACGGGTATCACAGATCAAGGATAATCAGATAATCATCATTGAGGAAATTACGGAGTTTACCGGAAAACGTAAAACAAAAGAACATATCATGAAACTAAAAGAAAAGTCAGAGGAAGAACTATGAATAGAAAGAGACTTGTCGCACTCATTCCGTTGATTGTAAGTTTCTTAATTATTGGGGGATGTGCTGCGGGAAATCAGACAGCGACGGAACCACCGCTCGTGGAAAAGGCAAAACCCATAGCAGCGGAACCAAGTAATTTAAATGGTGCCTCTCTTGAAGGGTTGGTGTTTGAGAAGATTGGTGACAAAGAGCGGATTACCTTCTTAGTTACGAAGGCAGTTGGGTTCGATGTGGATCGAGAGTCCGATAAGTCCATCGTGGTAAAACTGAAGGATACGGGGGTTCCCATAAACCTTCAGCTGAAGCAGGGTGAAGGGCTTCTTGAGAATGTTCGCTATGTGCTTCCGGAACAACAAACGATCAATGGTGGACAATGGGCATTTCTTCGTGTGCAACTGGGAAATATGGTTCCGTATCGAATAAGAGAAGACCTCAAGGGGTATATCGTTGATTTCGATGTTTCGTCACTGCCCGTTCGCGTAGCAGTAGCTGAAGATATGGCTCCAACGGGAGACAAGGCAGTTACCGCGGTAAAAACAATCGAAATGATGAGTAATGAAAAGATGCCCGCAGGTAAAATGACGACCACTGCCGACGATGCAATCGTGTCTGCAGAGAAACCGAAGTATCGCGGCAAAAAGATGACCCTTGATCTTCAGGAAGCAAATATAAAAAGCGTTTTTCGACTGCTTACAGAGGTCAGCGGGATCAACATCGTTGCCGGACCCGATGTCAAAGGTACGGTTACTCTCTACATGAAAGATGTTCCCTGGGATCAGGCGCTGGATACGATCCTCGATATCAATGGATTGGCAAAAAAGGAAATGGGAAGTATCATCAGCATCTTGACACTTGAAAAAAAGCAGAAGGATGAAGCCTCCCGACAGGCCGCCGAGGAGGCACAGATAAAAGCGGAAGCAATCAGAAAGTCGAGAGAACTGGAACTTAATTCAGAACTGGGGCGGTTGCGGCAAATTTCAATCGAGGCGAAGATTGTTGAAGTCAATACGACATTCGCTCAGCAAATGGGAATTAAATGGGGCAGCGGTATTGTGGGGAGCTGGAATGATAGACAATTTGGTATGATGGTTGGAAATTCCAGTTCTGGGACAGTTACAACTATTTCGGACGATGTTGGCTTGACCAACAACTACGCAGCAGTTAATTTCCCTTCGAGTACGGTTGTAACAACACCGGCAATCGGTGTATTAATGGCGGCAAGTAATTTTATACTGGATGCGAGTCTGCAGGCTCTTGAAGCAAATGGTGATGGAAAGATCATTTCATCGCCGAAAGTTACAACTCTAGACGGAGTGGAAGCCACCATAGGACAAGGTGAGGAAATTCCCTATGTAGTGATAGATGATGAAGGAAGTCGCAGCGTCGAAATGAAAGATGCAAAACTCGAACTGATCGTTACCCCCTCCATAACACCGGAAGGCAGAATCTCACTGAAAATAGAAGCTTCCAACAAATATGCGGATTGGAACAAAACGAACACGTCCAATGAGAACCCACCGCTTGTTGCAAGCAACGTCAATTCCAAGGTGGTCGTCAATGACGGAAACACCATCGTCGTTGGAGGGATTTACAAGATGGAGTTCAACGAAACAATGGAAGGCATTCCGTTTCTCTCGAAAATACCGATCTTGGGATGGCTGTTCAAGTATAAAACGGTAAGCAAGGAAAAGCGAGAGCTTTTGATCTTTGTGACACCGCGTATCATTAAGGAAAGTGCTGCATAATAGAAAAAGATACGATGCAATTAGGGGGGATATGACGCCGTTACGGTTGTGTATATTCCCCCTCTTACATTGAAGTTCCCCGTGATTTCAACTCTTTTTGGGGCCACTGTTTCCACGAAGTCCTGCAAAATGCGGTTTACGACCTCTTCATGAAAGATTCCTTCGTTCCTGTATGCATTTAGATAGATCTTCAGAGATTTAAGCTCGACAAGAAGGATTCCCGGTACATATCGTATAATAATTTCCGCAAAGTCAGGTTGTGCCGTCTTTGGACAGAGACAGGTAAATTCGGGAAATCGGATTTGAACTTCGTAATCACGCTCTCTGTAATTGTTCTCTATTGTTTCCATAGATCCTCACTAAAAGATAACAAAATGGCGTATCAATCAGGGCGATTCCAACCTTGATAAGATATTGGCTGATCGTCATGATCGCGATTGTTTTTACGGGAAATAATCCCCCGAAGGCTATTGTGATAAAGAGGATGGAATCAATCAGCTGAGACACCATTGTTGAAAGATTGTTCCGAATCCATAAATGTTTCCCCGACGTTTTTTCTTTCCACCAGTGAAATGCCCATACATCATGGTTTTGTGAGATGACATAGGCTATCATTGATGCCACGACAATCCGCGGTGTCGCACCAAGAATAACCTCATATGCTTCCTGGAATTTCCAAAATGGTGCTGCCGGCAGTATTCTGCCGATTGAGAGAATAAAAACCATGATAACAGACATATAAAAACCCATCATAACGAGATGGTGTGCCTGTTTTTTCCCCTCGACTTCGGATACAACATCAGTAAAGAGAAACGTCAAGGGGTATAGGATAACAGCCGCGGGAAGAATAAAGCCGCCGACCTGAATAATCTTTGTTGCGATAATATTCGATAAAAGGATCGACGAAATGAAGAGATACTTTATAAATTGTAAATTCTGAAGATTCCTATATTGTGTGCCGACATTAATCATTTGATTTCAACCCCGCGATGATGGTAATTGTGATACATGGTTATCATTATGGACATTGATGTGTCAATGGGATTCTACCGGTGACACCATCGTGAGCCGGGTACTGTGATTCCGTGAAGGTGTTTGGTATTTTTCTTTCTTGACATGAAGAGAGCGCTGTGGTAGGCGGCTAGTCACTTTTCACTCTAGATCCATTAACTCTTTATATATTACAGGGTGATATGAACAATTACGATGTCGAAGAACGGAGTCAGTTCCTGTCTGTTGCAGGGGCGTGTATACGAAAAGAGTTGTATAGAGAGGCTGAACTGCTGGCAGAGAAGAGGCTTGAGAGGAATGCCGGCGACATGAGTGCCGTTTTCATTCGAGCAATCTGTCTGATCGGCAGGGGGCAAGTGAGAGAAGCGCACGATATTATTCGGTCTATCGACACTATGGTTTCTCAATGGTCGGGGCTGTATCATCTTCTGGGCGAAACGTATCACAAGAGAAATCTCACCTCCCAAGCAACGCAGGCGCACCATACGGCGCGTTTTCTCAAGTCAGCTCTGGCTGATCGTGGAGAGACGCCGGGAGAGCCGGACGACTATTCACCCTATGAATCCGAACAAGGAAGTACTAGCGAGCTGGGGGAAATATCATCAGATTTTCATACCCTTACACTTGCTGATCTCTATGTTAAGCAGGGTCATCTTGAGATGGCTCGGGCCGTCTTGAAAAGTATAACGGTGCGTGAGCCCGATAATGTGGGAGCACGGGAGCGACTTGGGTATGTAGAAACAGTTTTGAGCGGCAAGAAAAAGCGCTCTAGCATTACGGTTATAACAGAACTGAATCGATGGTTGAGAAACCTTGAAAGCATTGTGCCTTCCAGGGAATAGTCTTTACAGACGAGATAAGACAATCTTGGTTAAGGGTTGCGATCGTATCCCCTTAAAATAATGAATTTCACAAACCGTGACCGGTCATAATAAGGGTGGGAATACTGCTCATCATAATTGCCGAGAGGTGTGACGGAGAAGATACGGCAGAGCCACGCTAAACGGACGTGAGAGGCGATATGTTTTTAAAGAATTAATAAGTGTGCACCGAATATATAGGAAAAGCAAACACTATATTATAAATCAGTTGTAAAGGGAGTTACAAGAAGCATGGCAGGATTCACCGATGATCTTCTGTTCAGCAGGGAACATACCTGGGTACGAACCGATGGTAACATAGCAACAATAGGAATAACGGACTATGCCCAAGAAGCTTTGGGTGAGATATTTTCCGTCGATCTTCCGAATGTGGATACGTATGTTGAACAGGATGAACCGTTTGGCAGCATTGAGGCAAGAAAGACAGTAACCGAATTGGTTTCTCCCATAAGTGGAGACGTCATCAGTGTCAATGAAGATCTTTCCGACGATGTGGGGATTATCAACAGTGATCCGTATAATACGGGCTGGATGATCGTCGTTGCGATGAGTGATAGCAGTGAACTTGATGATCTACTTAATGCCGATGAATACAGTGACTTTATCGAAGAGGATGAGGAGGGACAGTGAACTGGTGTGAATGAATGGAGGTATCTCTCATTCGATCGATATGAATCAGCCGAAAATATGGCTATCGATGAAGCCATAATGAAAGAAAACCAGCGTCAAGGAAACAATGTCTGTCCTACACTTCGGTTGTATGGATGGAAAACCCCTTCGATATCACTGGGCTATTTTCAAAATGTCGCTAAGGAAGTCAACATCGGATTCTGCAAACAAAACAATATCCCCATCGTTAGACGTCCTACGGGAGGTAAGGCAGTTTTTCATTACGATGACCTGACGTACGCCGTTATTGCCCGGGAGGATAATGGACTCTTTCCGGCAGGACTCCTTGGGACATACAAAGTTATCAGCCGTTGCATTGCCGTTGGATTGGAAAAGCTCGGTGTGCGGGCGGATATGCTGCAGGAAGGGCGGTCATCAGCGTCTGCGGACCTCAGCGCATTTTGTTTTTCAGTGCCATCCCAGTATGAGCTTCTCGTGGATAAAAGAAAAATATGCGGGAGCGCCCAAATCAGATCAAAGGGTGTTTTTCTTCAGCATGGTTCTCTCCTGATGAATTTTGATCCGGTTCAGACCTGTCGAGCGCTCATTAAGTCCGACAGATCCATTGCTGATGAAGCGGCAGAGCTGCAAAGACGGGTAACATCTTTATATGAATATGCGGACAGAAGTTATTCATATCAGGATGTCTGCGGCATGCTCAAGCATGCTTTTGAAGAATCTCTTGGTATCAGACTGGTCGATGGAGTCTTGACGAAGGAAGAAGAGATGCTGAAAGAGCAATTGCTGGAATCTAAGTACCGTGAGACTTGGTGGAACATGGAAGGAAAGCGATTACGTGAATATTGAAAAGCTCGTCAAGGATGAAATCTTGCAGCAGGAGGCGTACTTTATAGAAGAATCGCCGTGTCGGATTAAACTCGACGCAAATGAGAATCCCCATATTCTGCCTGAAAATCTGCAAGAAGAAATGCTCGGGTATCTGAAAACCGTATTTCTTAATCGATACCCTGATCCGGGATCGCGTGAATTGAGAAGGCGGTTTGCCGTTAATCTCGGCGTCGATGAGGAAATGCTTCTTCTCGGGAACGGTTCTGATGAGCTTATTCATTTGTTGGTGCTTGCGTTTCGTTCTAATCCGGGAGGCGGGGTTGTTATTCCTGTTCCTACATTCGCTATGTATAAGATCAGTGGGATTAATGCCGGGCATAAAATCATTGAAGTTCCCCTGAATCATGAATTTGATCTGGATATTGATGAGATGATAGATGCTATGTCGCGGTTTGATCCGGATCTCGTTTTTCTGAGCTATCCGAATAATCCTACGGGTAATCTCTTCAGTCGGGATAAAGTTGTCGAGATTTTATCACGGTCACGTGGTCTTGTTGTTGTTGATGAAGCGTATTACCATTTTTCAAACACTTCCTTTTTACCGGATATGGATCGATGGAAGAATCTTGTTGTTCTCAGGACGGTATCGAAAGTCGGCTTTGCGGCAATCCGACTGGGAATTCTGGTTGCACATCCCTCTATCGTACGTGAATTGAATAAAGTACGACTCCCCTATAATGTGAACACCCTGACACAGGCGGTGGGGCAATGTATTCTGGACCACGAATCTGCGGTTCAAGATCAGATTCATCGGATTGTCAAGAATCGGCAGATGCTCTTCGGCGCATTAAAAGGATTTGACGGCATTAATCCCTATCATTCGGATGCTAATTTCATTCTTTTTAGTTGTGCTTCCGATAAAAATAGGATATACAGTGATCTCCTTAAAAAAGGTATCGTGATCAAGAATTTTTCATCGCCGGATCCTTTAGGACAATGCATGCGGGTAACCGTTGGCTGTGAAG
>CAZCGI010000012.1:730-16023 GCA_964498145.1 uncultured Syntrophaceae bacterium | reverse complement strand
AGTCTTCCATTCCCACCTGAAGACAGGCGTCTCTATCCTCTTTCATGAAATGAGCAGTCATTGCGATGATCGGTACCCGCACCGTTCCACCAGTCCGATCTGTTTCCATTGTGCTTTTCTTCATCTCTTCTAAAGCCCTGATCCGCCTCGTTGCTTCATACCCATCCATCATCGGCATCTGAATATCCATAAAAATAAGATCGTACTGGTCTTTGGTAAATGCTTCGACAGCCTCATATCCATTTTCCGCCAGATCGACCCGATACCCCGCCTTCTGCAACGGCTGCATAACTATCAGTTGATTTGTTTGATAGTCCTCAACCAGGAGAATCCGCTTTTCTTTTGCGGACTGATCCGTTATTGGAGGTAATGTGTCAATTCCGGAATCGATAGTAAAAGCGGATGATTTGGCAAAGAGCGCGGAAAACCGGAAGGTGCTTCCGCAGCCAACCTCACTGTCGACATCTATTTCACCCCCCATAAGCTCCACCAATTGCTTTGATATAGTCGTTCCCAGCCCTGTACCGCCGTACTTTCTTGTCATTGAACCGTCAGACTGGGTAAAACTGTCAAATATGGTAGTCAGCTTTTCCGGCGGTATCCCGATACCGGTATCCTTTACGGTAAAATTATATTTTACCGTATCCCCCAAGTCTTCCACTAAATCGACCCTTATACACACCTGTCCCTGTTCCGTGAACTTTACCGCATTGCCCCCCAGGTTCAAAAGAATCTGCCGCAGACGACCGGGATCGCCTGTAACGTTCAAGGGAACTCCTTGCATGCACTCCAATTGAAACCGAAGCCCCTTCTGTTGAGCCGATGCGGCAAGAGCACATCGGACATCGTCCAGCACGCAACTCAGATTAAATGGAATGTTTTCAAGTTCAAGCTTGCCCGCTTCTATTTTCGAAAAGTCCAACACATCATTGACAATATCAAACAGCATGTTGGCTTCGTTCATGACGTTACCGATGATTTCCCGTTGACTTGGATCAAGATCTGCGTCCATGGCCAACTCTGTCATGCCGATAATGCCACTGAGGGGTGTTCTGATCTCATGTGTCATGTTTGCCAAAAACTGACTCTTCGCTTTGTTTGCCGATTCTGCTGCCTTTTTAGCTTCGTCGAGTTTGCTGATGGTATCTCTCAGTTCCTTTGTTCTCTCCGCTACCTTTTCTTCAAGTTCATGACTGTATTTATTGATATCGCCATACAGCTTCGCATTCTCAAGAGAAATAGCGGCCTGTGATGCAAGAAGGCGCAAGAGTTCAACACGTTCAGCAGTGAAAGCCCCGGAGATGAGATCGTTTTCGAGATAGAGCACTCCAACCGGTTGTCCATGATGAATAACCGGCTCGCACAAAATCGATTTCTTCTCCCTTTTTAGAAAGTACGGATCATCCATAAATGAATGTTGTTCCGACGCATTATCCAGAATAACCGATTCGGCTTTTCTGAAAACATAATATATTATGCTGGTGGGCAATTCAGAACAATCGCTGATCGGCAAAGAAGACAACCGCGTAAATCGATCTTCGCCGATAAATCCTTCAGCTTCAATCCGGAGTATGTCATCCTTCAAGATGAGTACCCCTCGCTGTGCACCAGCATTTTCGATCGTGATTTTCATCATTTTTTCAAGCAGCACATCAAGGACTATTTCTTCTGAAAGCGCCTGAGCAGCCTTCATAATTGTTGACAAATCCAGATCATCCGAGCCATACTCACGCCTCATCGGCATCACATCCGTGGCACGTTCTCTAGATTCTTTTTTTGATATCATAGTCAGTAACTCAGGGAACGAGCGTTCCAGATGGACAATCTTTGCGTTAGCACCCCATCGCACATAACAATAATAAGCATCTGTCATGTACAGTCGCGCCACCTTTTCATCATTCAGAGACAGGTAAAACTTTGCACAGAGTTCGTTCGCCAACGCTTCTTCATTAAGATAGTTATTTTCCCGGGCCAGCCGCAACGATTCCCGATATGCATCCATGGCATCAAGCTTGTTACCTGCAATTCGTGCTCGTTCCGCCTCGACTAAGTACCATTTATGAAGATAGTTCATTGGTGCATGGAATGCCCATTTTTTCATTTTTTTCTGATTCGCAGCAACCCGTCTGATAGTGCGCTTATTCTCACCATCAGAATCCCGACGATAAAGGGCAATTCGTGTCAGGGAATCATAGAAGTAATACAGGGGGACCATGGGGTTCCCCATCACCCCATCCAGATATTCTTTTGCCATGGTGCCATACTCTAAAGCCTCAGGATACTCGGAAAACATGAAACAGAGTATCATTTTATTGAGATAAAACTGATAGAGTCCTGTTCGTTCATTTGCCGCAAGATGCTGCGGCACGATTGCATCCTCATCAAAATAATCTCCAACAAGTCGGGAAGGAACAGTGAATTCATTCATAAGATTCAGCACAACCTGATGCTGCAGTCGAGCCCAGTTCAAGGCGATTGTCTGCCCGAGCTGCGTCAAAATGGGAATATAGCGGTCTATGGTTTTTTCGACCGTCTGCAACTCAATGCCAAGAAAAAAGGACTGTATACAGTACCGGCTGATGGCAAAAGAAGCATATTCCACCTCTCCCGTTTCAAGTCCGATATTATATGTCTCCAGTAGCGGTTCGAGCAAAGCTCTGCCATGCTCTTTCCAATGCCTGATATAGTAATGAACGAGATACATCGTCCTTGCCTGCTGGATGCCCATGGCATAGTCTTCCATAAGCTTCAGCGACAGATTACCCATTCGATAGCCAAGATCTATTGTACCCATGTGACCTGAAAAAATCAGACCGCATGCGGCAAATGAAAAAACAGAATACGCACTGTTGCCGTATTTCATCGAGAGGGTCAGCGCTTTTATTGCCATTAGAGGACGAAGTTGAGGTGCCGCCACATGGGCGGCAGTTGCCCCACATACCATGATTCGGATAATGGCCTCTTGGTACGGATCGCTCAACGCCGGCAGTGAAAGGATATCTTCATCCCGTTTTCCCTCAACCAGCATCTTCAATTTCAACAATCTGGTGATTATCGATATTTTGCCCGGTTTCTCCGGCAAGGGCGCCCCCAACAGCCTGAGAAATCCCAGCATTGCTTTGACGGCATCAGAGGGGTTGTTTCGGGTGATAAGAGAAAGTATCTGAATTTCATACACTTTTACTTTATCCAAGAGATTCACAGAATGATACAATACCTCATTCACCAATTCGCTCATATATTCGGGGTCGGAATTGAGGTACGCCATTTCAGCTGTTTCAACATGGAACGAAAGCGTCAGATCATAATTATGCTTCCAGCCATCCTTATCCAGCATACCTATACCCATTTTCAGGTAGTTCAATGCCGGACCGTAAGCAACCGCAGCCTTAGCCTTTCTCGCGGCATGGAGATTCATTTCGATTAATGCATCTTTATCCCTTCTACTTTCAATGAGATCGCTTCCCAGATTGAGGTTATTGACGATTTCGAAGATTTTTTCACCCCTGTCAATATCGCTGCATTTGCTCTGCAAGAACTGTCCGATCTTCAGGTGAATCTCCTTCTTCTGGGACTCCGGAACGAGCAAATTGGCGGCTTGTCGAACTCGATCATGAATGAACCTATATGATTGATCATTCCTCGTCCGGCCGCAGGAATACCGATCAATCGTATCCATCCCCATTGCTTCAAGCATACTGTTCAGACCCGGATTGTCGCGTATGTGATCCGATAACATCACCGGCACCAGTAATCTCTCATCGACAGCCCTGCGGAGACACGCAGATACATCCGCATAAGACTTGTTTGAAATGGATGCTATCTGCCCCCTGTCAAACTCACCGCCGATGCATGAGGCCGTCCGGATTATCTCCTGGATCTCATGGGGAAGCTTTCTCAGTTTATCCATTATGAATTCGACGACATGCTCGGTCGTTTCATGAAACGTGATTTCATCGATTGTCCACTTCCAACGGCAGTTACGCATATCGAATTCTATGAGTTTCTCCCTGTATAGAGCATGAAGGAATTGTTTTATGAAGAAGGGGTTCCCCTCTGTTTTCCGGAGACAGAACTCTGCAAGCGGAATTGCCTGGTCAGTCGAACATTTCATTGTATCTGCAATCAGCTGCGATGCATGAAGGAATTCCAGAGATCTGAGAGCGACTATCATAATCGCCGAGTTTCCATTCCGTATGGTCTTAAGAGTGGGATTCAACGGATGAGTTGAATCAATTTCATTATCACGGTATGCACCAATGATAAGGAGTGGTCCGGATACGGTATCGTCCATGCATAATTCCAGCATTTTGAGAGAAGCGGTATCAATCCACTGCAGATCGTCAAGGAAAATGACGAACGGCTTTTCCACGGACATGATTGAACGGAAGAATTTTTGAAATACCATGCGGAAACGATTCAGCGATTCGACAGGTGGAAGTTCCGGTACCGGAGGCTGCCTCCCAATGATAAGTTCCAGGTCAGGAACAATATCGACAATGATCTGCCCATTGTTTCCTAATGCATCTTGTATCGTATTTTTCCAGGCAAAAAGCTGCGGTTCCGGTGCACTCAGAATCTGACGAACAAAATCCTGAAAAACCTGTATAAAAGGAGTATAAGGAGTATTATGTTTCAAATTATAGGATCTTCCTGAAACGAAGAAACTGCATTGATCGGCAATCCTACGGTATATTTCTCCCGCAATCGACGACTTCCCGATGCCGGGAGGCCCCTGAATCAAAACCAATTCCCGGCTCCCTACATGGACGCTGTTAAATGAACGGAGTATTGTTTCTATCTCTCCTTCACGACCGTACAATTTTGACGGAAATCGAAACCTTGTTGATTCATCCCACCGTCCAATATCAAAATAATTAATGATTCCAGTTGATTCGAGTTGATACAGACAGCCCTGCAAATCCATAATCACTGCGGGCACACTTTGGTATCTTTCTTCCGCCATTTTGGCCATCATCTTCATGATGATGTGTGAAACAACTTCGGGAATTTCCGGATCGCATTCATGGGGAATCGGAGGCTGCTTGGCAATATGACAGTGAACCCATTCCATACCATCAGACGCATGAAATGGAAGTTGGCCGAGGAGCATTTCATATAAAATCACGCCAAGAGAATAAATATCGCTACGATAATCGACAGGACGATTCATGCGCCCAGTCTGTTCCGGAGAAATATACGGAAGGATTTTTTCTGAGATATCCCACTCAAATTCTTTATCGGCACTATCTGACACAAGCAGCGAGCTTCCTAAATCAGTTATGTGTGCATTCCCCGTTTCCATGTTAATCAAAATATATGACGGACTGAGATTTCGATGGATAATTTGATTCTGATGCAGAGCTTCAAGACTTTCGCTAATTCGTATTGCAATTGTGAGAAATTCTTTCAATGAAAATCTCTTCCCCGATTTGATAACAGATTCGAGCAAAGCGCCCCCCGGATCGTCCATGATGAGAATCAATCCGTTTTGACATGTTTCAAGGCCGCATACTTTAATAATGCGCTCTGATTCCAAACCCTTACGCAGGGAATGTTCTTGTTTTAATTTTGCAAGATCTGTTGTAGACGGATAATCGTCATTCAATACCTTTAAAATAACCGATCTATTATCTACTTTCCTCGTCCCACGATAGACAGAGGTTCCCGGCCCATGCCGGATAACTTGAACTCCCTCATATTCCAGATTATCAATCATAGTCCTTTTCCTGTTTTCCTGGTTACGTTCTATGCTATTTTATGCGGGTTCCTTTTGTCCATCAGAACTCAACGCTGTGAATATCATTATACCGCAGGACCTATAGCAGAAGCAGTCATGTATATTACATACAATTCAGCCGTCACAACTCGATTCAATTGCCGGAATCACTTCCATATCCGTTTGTTTTGAATCTTCGCCATTGCCCTCCAAATCCAAGCGAAGCGCTTCCACTACATTACCGTCGTCATCAGTAAGCATTGTCGGTCTGAAGTATGACTCATACCGAGCATCAACGGAAAATGCCGGTTTATAAACCGAATCCAGAGGTTCGGTTGATCCTATATAAGTTCGTCGGCTCTTCCCGCTACCCGCCAGGGTAATGGAACCAGCCTCCGATGTAGCAGTAGAAAGGAGTGGTGCACAGAGAAACAGTGAATTCAAGAGCGCCATGATAATTCGCTCCATGGCAAGACGTCCCCGGTATTTTCGGATAAATTCCCATTCGTGGCGCATTACCCTTTGTTTAAAGCCCGCCAGGGTTTGAATGTCCCGAGTAAACCGGACAACTTCGGGCATGGGATCTATCGGTTTCAACGTAATCGTTGTTGTATCAAGATCCCGAACTTTCAAGGAGGGTAACAGCAAGCCTTTCATCATGCATTCACGGAAAAAGGGCGTTCCCAAAATGGGACTTGCCCACGATATATATGACGGTAACGGTATATCCGGAGTCCCGACAATGAAATCGATTTCATCCCTGATTTCGGCAATGGAACGAGACGAAATATCGTAGACCAGGCCGTAGTAAAACACAACATCCGCGTTAAGACATGACCGTATCATCTCTACCTGAGGGAGAAGCGTGTTGTGATGTTTGTTGAAACGCAGCAGTGCCTGTCGATCAAATGATTCAATCCCGCTGAAAAGTAATCCGCCTCCGGATTCTCTGGTAAGATGAAGATTTTCTTCAGTAAGAAAATAATCGCTTGATACAAGCGCCCCCCAGCCACGGAAATATTTTTTTCTCCATAACTCCTTCAGGAGTTCAAATCGATCAAGCATGAATTGCCGATCCGTGCTGTTGAAGTTGTTATCGAGAAACATGATGTAGGTCTGCCTGCCCAACGCGATGAATTGCTCTCGCAGATACTCAATGTCATACCGGCGATATATTCCGCCTTCAGATGTCAGAGAACAGAAATTGCACCGGAAAAAGCAGTTTCGACTTGACTCCACGTATGCCACGTTTCCAATCCAATAGGTAAGGTCGTACCGGGGGAGAACCCATCCCCGCTCCGTCAGCGATTCCGAAACGAAGGATTTTCCAAGAGCATCGATAATAACGTCCTGCAGTTCCTCGACATCGCCGATACAGCAGTAATCGAAAAACTGTTTCGAGAAATGAGGGAGGGCCCGGATAGCAGGTCCTCCCGCTACGACAATGATTCTGCGGTTTTTTGTCCGTACATAGGCAGTTATGTGCAGCATGCGATCAAACGCTGTATTGAGACCGGTCAAAACCAGCATGTCAGGCCACGAAATCAACCGGGCGTCTTCGAGAGGGCCGCTGTACTGTTCGTTATAAAGCCTGATTTCGCAGTACTTTCGGGAAAAGACACCAGCCAGAAAGGCCGGTGCCATGGCTTGGGGAACTTTTGTTTTACGTCGTATTGGCACGCGACATTCATCAAAATAACAGTTAACGATAAGAATCCGCTTTTTCCTCATAATAATAAAAGATCAGCAGGCAAATCTTATGCTCAATCTTTCGCTCCCCCCAAAGGCCTTCTCTTTGAAAATGTTTTCTTTTATTCTTTGAACACACAAAGATAAAGTGACACTTCAATGTTCAATGTCAAAGCAGTTTTCAGACAGGATCCAGTGTTGCGTTATTGCATGATCCACGAAGATTCGTTTAATCTGGAAGTATCATGACCGTGGTGGGGACAACCTGAATACGATGGCGGCATTTCATTATTATGGGACTCATTCCATCATCGGATCGAACCATTTTATTTTGCCGTTCTATGCCCTACCCTTCTTCCGTTTTGACTTCAGAATCGATATGAAGATTGAATTCCCGAATGCAGTCCGGACATATACCGGTACTTAATTCCACATCGGCCCGGGACAGACTGTCAAGCTCCACATGGTTCCAGCATCCCGCGTCATCACGAATCTTTTGACAGTTCATGCAACGGATTACCGATCCGGAAAAAGGTTTTACCTGTTCCAAGGCTTCATGCAGTCGAAAAAGCACTTCGTCTTTTGTTTCCTTTACCCGCTGCAACTGTTGCATAATTTCCCGGAGATTTTCACGATGTCCAACCAGTTTTTCCTCCGCACGTTTCCGATTGACGATCTCCATCATCATAGTGTTATGCGTTTCGATCAACCTCTTTTCACTATCGAGGACTCTCATCCCGGCCCGTATTCGTGCCGCAAGCTCCTTTTTCTCAAAGGGCTTCGAAATAAAATCATCGACACCTGCATCTATACCGGCAACAACGTTATCAATGCCATCTTTTACCGTTACCATGATGATATACGTGTAGGGGGTTCTCTCAGTCTGCCGTATCTTCTTGCACAAATCGATGCCATTCATCTCCGGCATGAGCCAATCGGTTATTACCATTCGTGCCCGATCACGTTTCCATAATTCAAACCCTTCTTTTCCATCCTTTGCATCAAGAACTTCGTAACCGAGACTCTGTATGGATTTTTTCAATTTCGTGCGACTTACCAGTTCATCATCAACCGTCAGGATTTTCATATGTCCTCCATATTACCCGTAAACGAATTCCGAGATAATGGTATCTTGAACGTTTCAACAATCGCCGCAGGTAAGCGTAACATAATACGACTCCGAATTCTGAAGATATTCAATGGGATAGAAGTTTCATATTTCGTCGTTCGTATCCTCATATATCCGATTTTCAATATTTTCAAGCTGAAAAGTACTGCCCCAAACGTTGAAAAGGGCCGAAACCTATATCATTCCTGCGATTCTGAATTTATCCCGCAATTATATAATGCCTCAAGCTTCGACAAAAGCCCCGTGGTCAGCATGCAGAATAATGAAAATACGTCATACTGACGTTTACGTCTCCATAATCAAAGCTTAAGAGGAATCCCGATATGTTGGAATAGAGGTTTTTAGGGAAACGGCTCTTAGTCGGCGGGTACTTCATTCTCCGTTTTTTTCCTGTTGATTAACGGCAGGGATATCCCCGCCACTTCGTAAGAAATGGCGCCGAATTTACACGATTCCTGATAACATTTCATACATCGGATACAGTCTACCTGATTTGCGCCTTCATAAAATCTGACGCCCATGGGACAGTTGCGATAACATTCCTTACAGAGAACACACTTATCGGGATCATGAACCATCCGAAATACACTCACGCGGTTGAACAGAGAATAAATCGCCCCGAGAGGACACACTATCCGGCAGAAGGGTCGTTTAACGACTATCATGAGGATAAGGAGCAAAATAAGAATCGCCATTTTATTGTAAAACAATATACCGATCAGTTCCCGAAGCGATGGCTGCAGGAGGAGCATGGGGATACCTGCTTCGAGTGTTCCGGCAGGACAGACATACTTGCAGAACCACGTTACCCCGTAACCGAAATCATCGACGATGAGAGCGGGAAGAATGAAAATGAACAAAGCCAAAAATACATATTTGCCATAGATTAAAATGCGGGGAATCTCGAATTTTCTTGAGGGAATCTTATGGATCAGCTCCTGGAGGAAACCGAACGGGCACACCCACGCACAGGGCATGCGCCCCACAAGGCTCCCAATGATCCCGAGAAATCCTATAACGTACAGTCCCACATGAAAACGTCCCGCCTCCAAACCGGGTCGGAGAGACGCATAAAAATTTTGCAGCGACCCCAGAGGACACGCACCGGTTGCAGCCGGACAGGAATAACAATTGAGACCGGGCGTGCAGACCGATTTGAGCCTCCCCTGATAAATGCTACGAGTAATGGGAAACATCAAATATGCATTACTGATAAAGGTGGCGGCTGTTTGGATCCACCGTCGCAAAACCCACATTATCCGATCCCTATACAGCTGAAGCAAATCCGTACAGCCTTTTCCCAGACTGCGGACACTTCATGTAAGTTGATACCGATGATGGAGAGAATAAGAAAGATGAGAAGCACTACGAAGGGTATTTTTCTCGACTCTTGTTTCATGGTACAACGCCCCTTAAGAGCACTATCGTGCTCGGAATCAAGTTATGGCGTACAGTCACTCATGAGTGTGGATATTTTACTTTCCAGAAAGTTCTCGTCACGTTTACCGATGATTCGCTCTTTAACTTTTCCGTCCTGGACAACAAGAATCGTTGGAACTCCGAATATATTGAAGGCATACGCCATCTTTTCACCAGCCCAGTAGACGGGAAATTTCAGATCAAGTTTATCGACAAGGCGCTGCATAGGCTCAGGTCCGTCGGCGTCAAGGCTTATGGCGGCCAGTTTCAGTCCTTTTTCTTTGTACTTAGTATACAATTTATTGAGAACCGGCAATTCCTCACGACACGGCCCGCACCACGCCGCTGTAGCCACGAGAAACAGCGGGCAATCCTGACCGATCATCATTTGTTTAATTCCTTCCGTATCGATCGGTTGTACCTTGTTCTGACTGAGTGCCGGGTTCGCGGATATTATCACACCAATGACTGCCGCAACGATGAGTGTTAAACGGATAGTTTTCATTACAGACTCCTTTTGAAAATTCATCCATTGCAGGCATGGATATTTTAAACGACTTGTCCGATAAGTTAGAAATATACTGTTAACAACAAGTTCGGTCAAGAATATTTTACGCTGTCAATAACCATTTTCCTATTCGTCAGGTACGCTCCACCGATTACCATAGCCGCACCGACAACAAGGGACTGATCAATTGTTTCTTGGAGAATAAAATAGGCCATGATGACTGCGCTGACGGGAACAAAATTAATAAAGATTCCCGCCCGGGATGCTCCGATTGCATTAATACCCTGATAGTACCAGGTAAACCCGAGGACCGACCCGAAAAACCCGAGGTAAAAAATCCCGAACCATTCACTACCGGTGTAGTACCCGATATCACGACTGATTCCCTCAAGATATGCCGGATACAGCAAGGTGATTGCTCCCATAACACACGAATAGGCAACGGCAGCCAGTGGCGACATATCCTTCATCGCAACCTTGCCAATCAGCGAGTAAGCCACCCAACTTGCCACACAGCCGAGGATATTCAGCTCCCCCACGCCCAATCCGCCTTGAAAAATTATAAAAGGATCTCCCCTTGAAATGACAACAATGGCACCGGCGGCACAGAGAATAATGCCGATAATGTTTATTATCCGCAATTTTTCTCTGAAAAAAAAGGATGCCAGAAGGGCAATCAGCACGGGATTGGTCGCAATAATCAGAGACGCCCGGCTTGCAGTGATTGTCTTCAACCCCGAGAAAAAGAAGAAATTATATGCGAATGCCCCGGTCATGCCGAGGAGGAAAATGAGTATCCATTGACTCATTTTCAATCGAGGCAGCCTGCCTTCAACATGTCTGAGAATGAAAACGAGAAATACTGATGCAACGGCAAATCGAAGAAAAGCGGCACTGAAGGGTTCCACATTCTGGGCAACAACTCGTGCAGCAATAAAAGTGCCGCCCCAGAGGACGGCGGTCATAAACAACTTGATGTAAACAACCACTTCACTATTACCTTACTGTCAAAATATTGCTCTTCATATCACGAGTCAAGAAAACAACCATCATCACTGGTTGTTACAGGTAGATCCCTGCGAGCCAGAATAAAAACATACCGACGACAACCGTTCCGGCAAGAGATTTTGTTATCAGGGCAAAGGCAAAGGTCGGTACGGCAACGAACAGTTCCGGCCTTAGAAAATCAAGATGGCGCGGTTCACCGGCGGTTACCAGATAAGGTACCACCAGCGCGCTCAGTATGGCAGCCGGTATAAAATCAAGCCATTCGACAAGCCACATTGGCAACTGGCGCCTCGTCAAAAAAACGAGGGGGAACCATCGAGGACCATAGGTAACTATTCCCATTCCCGCAATAACGGCAAGGTATTCGGCACTCAGCATGATTCACGCTCCTGTTTCTCGAAGAATCCGGCCCTCCGGAAAACAAGTCCTACAGTCGCGGCAATCACCGACGCAATAACAATATAGGAATTACCAGGAATAATCAGTGCAAAGAGAACCGCCAGAACACCTTCAATTGCAGCAATAATCACATAGAGGATTCCCCTCAATTGAAAAACAAGGAGGCAGAGGAACATGCCGATCAGAGCATAGTCAATGCCGAAGGCACCGGCCGGGATGAATTGACCGCCATATCCTCCTATAACGGTACTCACGATCCAGGCACCGTTGGCTGTATGATTCAGAATCAACGCCCGCCGCCAGTCCCACTCGGAATCTCTGAATCGTGTCAGATTTATGGCAAAGCTTTCGTCGGTTACACCGTAAGCAAACAACGAGAGCCATCCTCTGTTGATTCCTTTGAGATAGACTGCAAGTGATGAACTCATCAGAAGATGCCGCAAGTTCACCATAAATGTGGTAATCACGATGGGTACAAATCCCGCACCGGCACTAAGCATTGACACACCGATAAACTGTGCGCTGCCGGCAAACACGAGTAGAGACATCAACCCGATTTCCAGCGGGCTCAGTCCCGCCTTCTGTGCAATAACACCGAAGGCCAGACCGATTGGGGCATACCCGAGACATATCGGCCATGCTCCAATGACCCCGTCTTTTATGATAGGTCCCCACTGTTCCCTTCGGTTATTTGATACGAGATGTACATTCTCTTCTTGCATAAGTGGACCCTCTTTCTCCATCGAAGACATACTATATTGGATGCACTAAGTCAAAGTTATCTTCCTGGATACACTTACCTTTTATTTATACCTGAAAGGCATCTGCCGAGAAGCAGTATTGACACTTTTTAGCAAATGATATAGAGCTTTTCTATTGATTAAAAGAGCTGTAATGGGTCACAATACGGTTGCTTCTATCCATAAGCACGTATCAATAACCGTCGATATCAAGGAGTCGGATCATGCAAAACTTTATCTTCGAGAATCCCACAAAAATCATCTTCGGAAAGGGAACCATCGGTAGAATCGGCTCGGAAGTAAAGCGTTTCGGGACAAACGTTCTGCTTGTCTACGGTCAGGGAAGCATAAAAAACAACGGAGTTTATGATCAGGTCATGAAATCCCTCATGGAAGCAGCGGTAACCGTCATAGAATTTCCCGGCGTGAAGTCGAACCCTGTTCTTTCTCATGTACTGAAAGGAATCGAACTGGCCCGGCAGGAGAACGTCGATGTCATTGTCGCCGTGGGAGGCGGCAGTGTAATCGACACGGCAAAAACGATTGCAGCGGGAGTCATGGCGGATCCCGGCGACGATATCTGGGATTTCTTTACTTATAAGAAAAAAATTCGCGGAGCCGTTCCTCTTTTAACAGTGCTCACCATCTCAGCCAGTGCCTCCGAGATGAATGCTGCCGCTGTGATAACGAAAGAAGACAGGGCACAGAAATTCAGTATCAGATCTCCTTACATTCAACCGAAAACATCGATACTCGATCCGACTGTTCTCTTTTCACTCTCCCCGGCATACAGTGCTTACAGCGCCGTCGATGCGATAACTCACATGCTTGAAGGTTACTTCAACAACACGGAACCGAACGGTATTCTGCAGGACAGGCTGGTCGAAGGCCTGATGAAAACCATTATGGAAAGCACGGACCGCATTTTGGAGGATCCTCAAAACTATAATGCTCGGGCAGACATGATGTGGGCAACCACATTGGCGTTCAATGGGCTCACAAGCGCCGGTATGGGAATGATCGCACTTCCGGCCCATATGATAGAACACTCACTGAGTGCCCTTTACGACATAGCCCACGGCGCGGGACTGTCGATCGTCCTTCCCGGGTGGATGACCTATGCACTGCCGAAAAATCCAGCAAAATTCGCCCGCCTGGCCCGCGAAATCTTCGGTGTCGGCGACAATGACGACAACAGGGCCGGAGCAGTTTGCATCGAGCGGCTGAAACAGTGGTTTTCATCCATTGGAAGTCCCGTATCTCTTGATGAGGCGGGCATCCCTAAAGACGATATAGACAGGATTGCGGAAAACGCCTTTGCCCTGTCCCGGGTATGGGGACTGAAGGACTATACTCATGAAATCATTTCCGAAGTATTGGAGAACTGTAAAGGGTGAACAAACGGTATAATACGATGACAGGAATCATTTTATCGGGTGGCAAAAATACCCGCATGGGGGGAGAGAACAAAGCCTTTGTCAGGATTGATGGAGAATTCATCATTGACAGAACGATAAACCTCTTTCGAGAGGTGTTTGATGAAACCATCATTGTTACCAACTCACCTTTGGAATACATCGACTACGATGTTCAGATTGCCACTGATATCATCAAAAACAAAGCGGCGCTCGGCGGAATTTATACGGGTCTCATCCATGCATCGTCGGACCATTGCTTCGTTGCGGCCTGTGACATGCCGTTTTTGGACCGACGATTCATCGAATACATGATCGGCAGAATCGAAAAGTATGATATTGTAGTGCCCGAGACAACGGAAGGATTTCAGCCGCTCCACTCAATTTACTCGAAAAAATCTATTCCTTTTATAAAAAAACTCATTGACAGTGATCGTCTGAAGATACGCCCCCTCTTCAAACAGGTCAGGACCCTTATAATACCCCCTGAGACCATAACAACCTTTAATTCAAGTGGAAGAATGTTTCTGAATATCAATTCCCAAGAGGACCTGGACATTATCACCAAGGGAGACACTCCCTGACATAGCAGTTATATGAAACTCTCACCGATGCTCCTTATTGGAAATCTGCCGTCCTTCATTATGTAAACCATTACAATACATCTTATTAAGTCATTTTGAATCTTTCTGGTGTGATTAGATTTACCGAAAACGTTTGCTAAATCTTTTTATTTGACATTTACTTGAAATTTGGATAATTCATGCGACAATTTTCATTATAGGCGTGTTCTTTAAAATTTGCGGATTTATAACATTTAAAGGAGGGATCATGTCACAAGAGAAAGTTATGAATCGTTGGTATGTTGTTATCGGTGCAGTTCTCATTCAGTTGTGTCTGGGGGCTATTTATGCGTGGTCGGTTTTTACGCCGAAACTGACCGTGCCGCTTGAAAATGGTGGTATGTACGGATTCAGTGCAACCCAGGCCGCATGGATATTTTCAATCGGCCTTCTCGTATTTTCCGTTGTAATGATTCTTTCGGGCCGAATGATCGCCAAAACAGGCCCGAGGAAACTCGCCTCTATTGGGGGTATCATTCTCGGCATCGGATACATTCTTGGCGGCTTTCTGGGTAAATCATTCTTTGCCCAGTTACTTTTTATCGGCATTATAGGCGGCGCGGGCATCGGACTGGCCTATGTCGTTCCTATTGCCGTCGGCGTTAAGTGGTTTCCCGACAAAAAAGGTATGGTAACCGGTCTTG
>CAZCGI010000012.1:0-709 GCA_964498145.1 uncultured Syntrophaceae bacterium | reverse complement strand
TTCGGTTTGATTGACAATCTCAATTTTTTCGGCCTCGGCGGCGTACAGAGCGTTTTTCTTCTCTATGGAGTTATTTTTCTTATTGCCGTTCTCGTTGGAAGCATCGTAATGATCGATCCGCCTGAAGGCTATGTCCCAGAGGGATGGACACCTCCCGAACCGGTAGTGTCCGGAGCAGGATCAAATCCGGGCAGCGCGGCTCTCGGCATGACGAACTTCGAATCGGGAGAAATGCTGAAAACACCCCAGTTTTATATGACGTGGTTTACCTTTCTGTTCTCGGCAATTGCCGGGCTCATGGTCATTTACTGCATTAAGCTGTTCGGCATCGACGCTTTGAAGGCCAGTGGAATGACTGTCGCTGCAGCTTCGGCCGCTGCGGGAACAGCAATGGCATTGTACGCCATATTTAACGGCCTTGGTCGAATCGTCTGGGGAACTGTCTCGGATAAACTTGGACGCAAGATGTCAATTTTCCTTATGTGCCTCTTCCAAGGCATCATCATGCTCCTTTTTTACAAAATGGGAAGTACAGCCCTGCTGTTGACCGTCGGAGCCTGCCTCATCGGCTTCAATTTCGGCGGCAACTTCGCCCTCTTCCCGGCTGTCACTGCTGATTATTTCGGAAATAAGAACGTGGGATTGAATTACGGTTTCGTATTCGTTTCCTACGGAATCGCCGGTGTTATCGGTCCTCAGATCGCCGGAT
>CAZCGI010000011.1:12678-16044 GCA_964498145.1 uncultured Syntrophaceae bacterium | reverse complement strand
GTGTCGGACTGCACTTTGTCTTTTATTTTTTTCAAATCTTCTATCGTCAACTTTGACATAACCGCTCTCCGTATTGATTTAATGATTAGTCATATTGTGATAACACATCCTTCACTTTTTCCGGTTTGATTCTTCCATGAACATCCTCGTCGATAACGACAACCGGTCCCAGTCCGCATGCGCCAAGGCATCGTACCGTTTCGTAAGTGAATAATCTGTCCGGAGTCGTTTCTCCTTCTTTGACACCAAAATCTTTCATTAATTTTTCGTGAATAGTCTTGCCGCCTCTGACGTAACAGGCTGTTCCAAGGCATACGCGGCAGGTGTGTTTCCCCCGGGGTGTCATGGTGAAGAATGAGTAAAATGTTACAACACCATAGACCTGACTTAATGGTATATTCAATCCGTCTGCAATTCTTTTCTGAGCGGAAATCGGAAGATAATCGAGAATTTCCTGAGCCTGCTCCAGAACGGGGATCAGGCCTCCCGGTTTTCCTTTGTAACTTTCGATGAGTGCATCCAACTTTTCTATCTGTTCCGGTGTGAATTCTTTTAACAGTTCATCATTCCCTGGTTTCATGAAAAAAATCCTCCTTACCCGAAAAATTAAACAGGAAGCTAATCTTGTGCACCAATTTCTTTCAATCCTTCATTAATCATTTTTTTGATGAAACGTAAGATTTCAGGATGGTTGATCGGGACATCTTCGATCGCTTCCTTTATGGTACTGGTATTCAAAGTAAAACTAACACCATTTCTGGTGTGAGTATAAATAAAATCCATATTGGGATTACCGGTGATGAGCATAAGCATCGTAGTTGCCATGTCACCCAGTGGCTGCCGATCGATATGGCTGTGCTTGAATTGTGCAACGATATGCGTTCCCTTGCCTTTTGCAGATTCGATGCTAAACATGCCATCGCATCTTCTGCATGCCTCTTTAAGCATGGGCAATCCGAGACCGACTCGGCGGACCTTTTTTGTTGTGTAAAACGGATCCAATGCTTTGGTAATTTCTGCCTTATCCATCCCTTTCCCGTTATCGTTTATTTCGATAATCAAAGAATCTGTTTCTTCATTTTCCATGATGTTGACGATAACGGCGGTCGCAGTCGCTCTTACCGAATTTTCCGCAATATCCAGAATATGCATAGCCAGTTCCAACATATTACAACTCTACACCGTTCTGAGAAAACGGCCTTCACGGCCTTCTATGGCGAGTTTCAGTTCAACGATTGTCGGGTTTTCGATATGAAATGTAGTTTTTCCCTTTCCAATATCATCAATAAAATGAGCGTCGGAAGATTCTATCAACGTATAGTGGGCCAGCTCAGGGTACTGTTCTCGAACTTTCTTCGTTCCCGTTCGAAATGAAACTTCAAGAGCATCGAAATGAATATCCTTAGGAATAAAACCCAACTGACCGATGACACCGAAGCTCTCACGATCAATGTGGGCCGCTATTGCCAAACCATTATACCTGTGAATTTCTTCCACCGTTTCACCGAGAGAATGGTCGATGGCTCCTATAAGCAGGCGCTCGTTGAACCCCTCAACTTCATTTTGCTCGTTGACAATGGGTTGGCACCCAAAGATTTCTTCTCTGTTCATACCATGCAAAGAATCATAGACAAACGTCTGTATGGAGATTAAATCATCTACACTGTCAAAGAGCGCTACTATATGGACTTCTTCTTTTGTTGTTATCTCCATCCCCGGCAGCACGGTAATCGGCTTGCCGCGGGCGGCCTCTATTACGTACTGGACATTTTCGGAAGCGTTATGATCGCATATGCCGATAACGTGTAATCGTTCTTGGAGGCACTTTTCAATAATTGCTTGTGGATACATATCCAAATCGCCGCATGGTGACAGGCACGTATGGATATGTAAGTCACACGTAAGCTCCTTAATCATTTGTAAGAAAGAAAAAAGGCCCTCCAGTGGGGCCTTGCTATGCTAATATGTTGTATAGTTTGCCTACAATATCAAATGCCGACAGTTCCGTTATCAAAATCGGAATACCTTCGGCGGTGGCTTTTTCGAGAGTGTCGCTCTCGGGCTCCTTGCCTTGTACAATAATAATCCCGGCCAGCTCCTTGAGACTTGCAACGGCAACGATGTTCTGGTGTGTCTGGCGGGTTATCCAGAGATGTCCCTCTTTGCTGTTTGCCATGACATCACTAAGAAGATCTCCAACATATCCGCCGGTTACATTCTGGGAAAGTTGTTCTTCTCCACAGGCTATTGTAAGATTAAGCTTTTCAACAATTGCTGATACGTTCATCAGTGGCAACGACCGGTATTTTGTTATTCCTTATTGTTTTATATGGATTAAAATCTTCAAGTGTGTTCCTTTATTCACTTCAGAGGTAATGGTGAATTTATCGGAACAGTTCTTAATATTCGGTATCCCCATACCTGCTCCGAATCCCATTTCCCTTATTTTATCGCTGGCGGTGGAATATCCTGCCCTCATCGCCAGTTCGATATTTTCTATGCCCGGCCCCTCATCTTCCGCATCTATCGTAATAAATTCGGGGCTGATTCGAATATGAATAATCCCCTTGCTGGCATATGATATGATATTGATCTCTGACTCGTAAACTGCAATCGCCACTCGTCTCAGTATTTCCCGGGGGACCCCCAGATTCTGCATTATTCTCTTGATATGTACAGAAATATCACCTGCTTCCTGAAAATTTCCGCCTTGCACCTCAAACGAGTTTTCATAGTCGAGATTCATAATGTTACGTATGTATCACTGCCTACTTTCTCAACGCAGCCCCTGATACCATGCATGAAAAGTCGTCCTGAGGTTTCAAACAAAATGTATCTCGTAGACAGCATAGGAATATCTAGTTCATCGGCCATTCTCAACGTTTCATCGGGGGCGATTTTACCCCTGACAAGAATTATTGCAGCGATGTCAAGAATGCTTGCAGTTCTGACGATTTGTGGATTTGTCAGGCCAGTCAGAAGCAGACTGCCGGCTTTAGCAAAGGCAAGAACATCACTCAGGAGATCGGCACTGAAAGCGGTTTCAACCTCCATGTTGAGCTGTTTTCTTCCAACAAGGCATTTTGCATCAAGAATATCCATTATTTCGAAAAGAGTCACACAGTTCACCTATTCACGAAAATGTCACGATAGTAAACATGAGTATACCACCCACCCCTGCACTTTGAACAGGGCTGGTTGCCATGCATTTTCGGGTGTTTGGGGTTACCCGCTTTACAGATTCAAAATCACACATCAGACATCCCGCCCCGCGGGCGGGGGGATTCTCATTGCTGCTTCCACTTGCCCGCACCGGTGCAACGTCGCGCTAGGCCCCTTCTTCTATTGTGGGAAATTGATTTTCTG
>CAZCGI010000011.1:11434-12668 GCA_964498145.1 uncultured Syntrophaceae bacterium | reverse complement strand
GTGCTTAGTCAAGTTTTTTCTTGCTGTATTTTCCAACTATAATGATAACTGTCCGAAGTGATAATGTATTTCAAGAATGTTATCTTGGTGCCGAAAATTGTTTGAATTTTTTTCTTGACAAGGGGGAGAAATTCTCTTATTGGAATTATGACTAATGGTCAGTATGTGACCATGGTTCATTAAATGGATGAAAGTCAATCGGGTCTATAAATTACCGTTTACTTTTCATTTCGTAGTATCCATACAGATCAAAGTCAATATTTCATTAAGGATGTCCGATGACGCCAATAATTCGACGAAAGAAAGAAAAAGAACAAAGACGAAAAACCATCCTCCGGGCAGCACAGCAGCTCTTCTATAAAAAAGGGTTTCGTTCTGTTACCGTCGAAAGCATAGCCAAACAGGCGCGATTGAGCAAGGGAACCGTCTATCTTTATTTCAACAGTAAGGAGGAACTATATGCCCAGGTGCTGCTCAACGAGGTAGAGACATTTCAGGAACGGGTAAACCATATTATCAAAACCGGGAGCAGCGCTTCGGAAATGCTCTTTGATTATGCTCATATCTATGCCGATTTCTTTTTAAATGAGCGGGAATTGTTCAGGATATTGATGACATTTATGCTTCATACCGACGACCTCAGATTCTCTGACGAAATGCGACGGCATATGATTCAAGCAACAACACAAACCGTAGAAATAATTGACAGAATATTTCAACAAGGTCTCAATACCGGAGAGTTTACATGTAGAGAAAGTATCAGAAAAAGCAGAAATGCCATTTGGGGATTGCTGAATGGTGTTATATCTCTTCACCTCTTTACGGGGAAGGAAGATACGAGGGAAGAGCGTATATATTCTAATGTGAGGGAAGGTCTGAAAGTTTTTGTCGAGGGTCTGAGAGGACCTGCAATTCTATCGGATCATTCCGTAAGATGAAGAGAGGAGGCTTGTATGGGTAATTTGTTGGTAAATACGAGAGATCAGAAATTTGTTCTGTATGAGCAGCTTGAAATACAAAAGCTGTTCTCCTCAGAGAAGTATGCTGATTATAACGAAGAAGTTGTAAATATGATGCTCTCTGAGGCTGAGAAGATGGCCGTTGATCTCATTCTGCCGACATATGATGTGGGAGACCGCGAAGGGTGTACCTTTGAGGACGGGAAAGTTCGGATACCTGCATGCTATCACGATGTATTCAAAAAATTCTGCGAAGCCGGCTGGCTCAGCGCCCA
>CAZCGI010000011.1:6411-11393 GCA_964498145.1 uncultured Syntrophaceae bacterium | reverse complement strand
GTACCCGGGTATAACCGCGGGTGCTGCAGGATTGATCGAAGAACACGGGACGGAAGAACAAAAAAAAAAGTATATGTATAAAATGTTCACCGGGGAGTGGGGCGGTACGATGTGTCTCACAGAACCGGGTGCAGGTACCGATGTGGGTGCGTTGAGAACAACAGCAAAGCGGCTGCCTGATGGTACGTTCAGTATTACCGGAACGAAATGTTTTATTTCCTGCGGAGATCATGACCTTACGGAAAATATTATTCATCCGGTTCTTGCAAGAATTGAAGGTGATCCCCCGGGGACCGGCGGTATATCCATTTTCATTGTTCCTAAATACCGCGTCAATGACGATGGAACCCTCGGCGAGTTCAACGATGTAAATACCGGCAATATTGAGCATAAGATGGGTATTAAGGGGTCAGCAACCTGTACACTCAATTTTGGTGATGAAGGAAAATGTATCGGCGAGCTTCTCGGCAAGGAACGCGAAGGCATGAGAATAATGTTCCAGATGATGAACGAGGCACGGCTCGAAGTCGGTATGCAGGCGCTGGGACATGCAACAGCAGCATATGAACGGGCGCTTCAATATGCCAAGGAGAGAATTCAGAGTGCGCCGGTTTGGGAGATGAAAAATCCTGCCGCGAAACCGGTTTCCATTATAGAACATCCGGATATTAGAAGAACACTGCTCTGGATGAAAGCCTATGTGGAAGGAATACGAGCACTTAATTACTTTACCGGGTTCTGTATTGATATGGCTCATGTCGGAGAAGATGAAGCAACACGAAAAAATTACCAGGGTTTCGTTGAAACTCTTATTCCAATCTGTAAAGCATTTTCGTCTGACAAAGCCATGGAGATATGTTCGTTTGCAATCGACGTGCATGGCGGCTATGGGTATTGCCAGGAATATCCGGTGGAACAGTATATGAGGGACTGCAAGATTGCCTGCCTCTATGAAGGAACGAATGCTATTCAATCACTCGATCTTGTGGGCAGGAAGCTTGCGATGAACAGAGGGCAGAATGTCATGAATCTGTTCAGTGAAATTGGTGCCGTAATAAGGAAAGCCAAAGAAAATGAAGACTTGAAAAATTATGCCCAGTGTCTCGAGGAGGCTTTCAATGCAGTGAACGGTCTTACCCAGCAGTTTGCAAAATGGGGAAAAAGTGCCGGATTCATTCTGCCGGTTATGAACGCGCGACCGTATCTCATGATATTAGGTGATCTCTGTGTGGGCTGGTTGCTCCTTCAGGCCGCGAACATAGCTTTCGCTAAACTCGAAACCATATACGAGGAAGCCGGGGCCGAGACAAAGGCACAGCAACGGGCGCTTGCACGGGAAAATAAAGAGGTTGCCTTCTATCAGGGAAAGATCGCCTCGGCGCGTTATTTCATGACGACGGTGGCTCCAGCCATTGCAGGACGTTGCAATGCAATTCAACAGGGCGAGCGGATACCGCTTGAGGTATTAGAAGAATCTTTCAGCTCATAATGTAACGTGTTCAGTGAGTTATAATGAGAAAGGTTAACCCGTCGCAGCAACTGTATGCCCGGATGAGGTAACCTTTCATCCAAAGGAGGAATGATATGGCGTATGAAATCAAAAAAGCTGCCGTTTTAGGGGCAGGGGTCATGGGTGCCACAATAGCGGCTCATCTGACAAATGCGGGCATTGAGTGCCTGTTGCTCGATATTATTCCGTTCGAGCTGACTGATGAGGATAAGAAGAAGGGATTGACGGAAGAGAGCCCTCAGTGGCGAAACAGGTTCGCATCGAACGGTCTCAATGGCGCATTAAAATCAAAACCGGCCAGTTTCTATTCCAAGAAGAATGCATCGATGATAACGATTGGTAATTTTGAAGACAATCTTCAGTGGCTGGCTGATGTTGACTGGGTTATTGAAGTTGTTATTGAAAATCTCAAGATCAAACAGGAACTATTTGCAAAAGTCGAAAAAATTGTCGGCCCGAACTGTATTGTGACAACCAATACATCAGGTATTCCCATTAGAGACATATCGGCGAACTTTGGCAAAAGCCTGAAAGAACGGTTTCTGGGGACACATTTTTTCAATCCTCCCCGGTATATGAAACTGCTCGAAATAATTCCCGGTGAGGAAACGAAACCAGACGTTGTCGATTACATGACGAAATTCTGTGAAGATGTCCTCGGGAAAGGCGTTGTCATTTGTAAGGACGTTCCGAACTTTATAGCAAATCGAATCGGAGTGTTCGATATTTCCAATGCGATCACCATTATGGTTGATAAGGGGCTTACTGTTCCTGAACTTGATGCCATTATCGGCAAATCCGTGGGACGGCCGGGCTCATCAATCTTCGGAACCCTCGATCTCGTCGGCCTGGATACGGGATATCATGTCATGAACAACCTCTACGAGGCAGTTCCTGACGATGAGATGAGAAAATACTTCCAACCGAGCGAATTTATGCAGAAAATGGTTGATAATAAATGGCTCGGTAACAAAACAAAACAGGGATTCTACAAACGGTCCAAAGATGAAAAGGGAAAGAAGGTTAAACTGGCACTTGACTATAAGACGATGGAATACGTTCCCTTTGCGAAACCGAAGTTTGCTTCTGTTTCCGATGCAGGCAAAAAAGAAGGCGGTTTTAGCGAAAAGATGAAAGCGCTCTTTAACGGTGGAGATGTCGCTGCAGAAGTCGTCCGGGAATATCTCTGCAAGAATTTTATTTATGCAGCCAACCGTATTCCTGAGATCAGCGATACCATTGTCGGTATCGATAATGCCATGAAATGGGGATTCAATCATCGATTGGGACCATTCGAAACCTGGGATGCCATCGGTGTCAAGGAAGCCGTAGATGTTATGAAGCAATTGAAGCTGAAGGTTCCCAAGAAGATCACCGACATGCTGAAGACAAAATGTGAGTCGTTCTATCTCAAGAAGGATGACGGAAAATATTACTATGATTTCGAGACAAAGGGTTATGTGAAACTCGGCGAAAATCCGAAGATCATTCTGCTTCCCTCTCTCAAGGAACGCAAAAAAGTTGTCAAATCGAACCTGGGAGCGTCTCTTGTGGATATCGGCGACGGTGTTGCCTGCCTTGAGTTCCATACCAAAATGAACGCCGTTGACGGAGATATCATCGGTATGATCAATGAAAGCTGCGATATCGTGGAAAGAGATTTCCTCGGACTGGTTGTGGCAAACCACGGTACGAATTTCTCTGTTGGTGCGAATATTTTCCAGGTACTGCTGGGAATACAGCGGGGCGATTGGGACCTTCTTGACAAGCTGGTCCATGATTTTCAGTACGCGAACATGAGAATGAAATACTGCGAGAAACCGGTTGTAACCGCACCAGCGGGCATGGCACTCGGTGGAGGCTGTGAAATGGCTATGCATGGTGCGAAATGTCAGCCTTGCGGTGAGACATATATAGGACTGGTTGAAATCGGTGTCGGCGTGATTCCCGCCGGAGGAGGAACCAAGGAATTGATGGTACGCGTTACCGAGGGGATTCCGGACGGTGCCGTTGCCAGCGGCCTGAACATGCAGACATATTATCAAAAGGTCTTTGAAAATATCGGCATGGCGAAAGTTGCTACCAGCGCAATGGAAGCCATGGAACTCGGGTATATAAGGAAGACCGACGGCATCAGTCTCAATCGGGATCAACAGATCTGGGATGCAAAAGAAGTTGTTCTCGGACTGTCCAGGTTCTACAAAAAACCGAGACCGGCAATGATTCCGGTTATGGGCGATAACTTCAAAGGCATGGCGGAAGCGATTCTGTATAACATGAAACATGGAAATTTCGTTTCCGATTATGATGTTCATGTAGCAATGAAACTCGTCGGTGTTATTTCCGGAGGCGATTGTGCTGAAGGAACTTATGTGACAGAAGATCTGATTCTTGATTTGGAAAAAGAAGCGTTCCTGAGCCTTGCCGGCGAATCAAAAACGCAAGACAGGATCATGCACATGCTGACAACGGGGAAACCGTTACGTAACTGAACATAAAACAGATCTGCCACTGTCACCAGTCCTTGTAATAGAGACCAGAGTGGCATTTGATGATAAGGAGGAAAATCATGCATGAAGCTGTTATCGTTGAAGCCGTTAGAAGTCCCGGTGGACGATATAAAAGAGGAGGGCTTGCCCAAACCAGAGGCGATGAGATTGGGATTCAGGTTGTAAAAGGACTTATGGAGAGAGTCCCCTCGGTGAAACCAGAAGATGTGGATGATTTGATTTGCGGATGCTCCTTTCCTGAAGGAGAACAGGGTATGAATCTGGGCAGAGTATTGGCCCTTGGTGCCGGCCTGCCCATTACCGTGTGCGGCATGACGGTCAACCGTTTCTGCTCGTCGGGAGTCCAGGCAATTGCTGATGCGACGGCGAAAATACGGGCCGGGTGGTCTGATATCATTATTGCCGGCGGGTGTGAGACGATGAGTCATATTCCCATGGGCGGTGCTATCTTCAGGCCCCATCCGAACTGGGGCGATCTGCCGAATACCTATGTTTCAATGGGTATCACCGCAGAAAATGTGGCTGCTGACTACGACATCTCCCGAGAAGATCAGGATAAGGTGGGGTTGGAAAGTAATCGAAGAGCATTTGAAGCGATCAAAGCAGGTAAATTCAAAAATGAGATCGTACCCATCAAGGCGTGGAAATATAAGAAAGACAAACATGGCTTTAACATTCGGGAAGACGTTGTCTTTGATATGGATGACGGTGTCCGGTGGCCGGCGACGCTTGAGGGTATGGCCAAACTGAAATCTCCCTTTAAGCAGGGGGGATCGGTTACGGCGGCTAATTCCTCTCAGATGACTGACGGTGCCGCATTTTCACTTCTTATGTCCGCAGATAAAGCAAAAGAACTCAAACTGAATCCCATTGCGAAGCTTTCCTACTTTGCTATAGCTGGATGTAAACCGGAAGAGATGGGTGTTGGTCCGGCATACGCCATTCCGAAAGTACTCGCAATG
>CAZCGI010000011.1:0-6401 GCA_964498145.1 uncultured Syntrophaceae bacterium | reverse complement strand
ATAGATGTCTTCGAGATAAATGAGGCATTTGCGTCCCAGTTTATCTATTCAATGAGGGAGGCGGGCATCGAGAAACGTTACTGGAATGGCGATGTCAATCCGAACGGCGGTGCAATCGCCCTCGGTCATCCCCTGGGATGTACGGGAGCCAAACTGACCGCTCAACTGCTCCATGAACTGAAGCGTCGGAAGGCGAAGAGAGGAATCGTGTCCATGTGCATCGGAGGCGGCATGGGTGCGGCAGCAATTTATGAAATGCTGTAATGTGAAACTTATCAGATAAAACATTGTCGAAGGAGCCACGGTCATTCATGACCGTGGCTTTTTTGCATATAATAAGATCATGTTGACAGAACATATGAAATACGAGTATTTAAAAGCTACTGTAGTCCGTTGTCGGAACTTTACTAACTTACTCAACAGCTGATGGCTCTCAGCTGACAGCTCATCCACGAGGTGCTTCCATGAACATAGGCTTTGTGCAATTCGAACCGTTATTCGGAAAGATTGACCGGAATATTGACAAGGCTGAAAAACTGATCGACGGTACCGAGGCCGATCTTTTGGTCCTGCCTGAACTTTTTAATACCGGATACGTGTTCACATCAATGGATGAAGTTCGGGCGCTTTCCGAAGAAATTCCCGACGGTGCAACGACACGGGCGCTTCTGAGGATAGCAAAAAATAACAATGTATATCTCGTGGCGGGACTTGCCGAGCGGAGCGGGGATCGATTCTTCAATTCAGCTGTCATTGTGTCACCGCAGGGATATCTCGGTACCTACCGGAAAATTCACCTGTTCTTTGAGGAAAAACGCTGGTTTGATCCCGGTGATACGCCCTTTCCCGTCTATGATATGGGCAAATATAAATTCGGCGTCATGATCTGTTTCGATTGGATCTTTCCTGAATCCATGCGGGTTATGTCGCTGCAGGGGGCTCATATCATCTGTCACTGCGCCAATCTCGTTCTTCCCTTTTGCCAGGATGCCATGAAGACCAGATGTCTCGAGAACCATGTCTTCGCCGTAACATCGAATCGTACGGGAACGGAGAGCCGGGACGGAAGATCTCTGCGGTTTACCGGAAAAAGTCAGATAACGGGACCCACCGCAGAGGTTATTTATCAGGCTGAATCAGAGACAGAAGAAGTAGGTGCTGTGGAACTTGATTTGAATCGTTCTGCAGACAAGCAACTGAATGAATACAACAACCTGTTTCAGGACAGAAGACCGGAATTTTACCGCGTCCTTGTCGATGGTGAAAAGGAATAACGGTAGAATACCTTTGGCTTTCAGAGGGAACAACGGTTTCGATGCGTTAAGAAAACCAACAATATATTTCAGCTATACTTTGAACCTCATTTATCGGTTCATGAAACAATACCAGGGAGGGAGGTATGTAAAATGAGCAGCGGTAAAAATGATTCCGTATCCATTGTCTTCATGAGAGAGGTAGCCCGGGCAACACCATGGGGGGTGATGATCATCATTGTTGTGCTGATCTGTCTTGGTTTCGTCAACTATACCGGGAAAAAACTGATTAATTATGCCCAGACGAATGCGGCACGGACGATCCGACAGGTTCTGACTGATCCGGATATCGTCAGGGGAGTCAGGAAGAATGTAAAGAAGGGTATCGAATACACCTTCGGGAAAGCTACAGGAGAATTGAAAAAGACCCTCAGAGATCCGGAACTGAAACAGGATTTGAAAGAAGCTGTCGAGTATACCTTCAGTAAAGCAGGCAGTGAGGTGAGAGTCATTCTTACTGATCCTGACTTGAGACCGGATAAAGAGTAATACTAAAAATACAAACAATCGTCAGGTAGCACATTCAGTGAAAATACTGTTCATCTGTACTGCAAACATCTGCCGAAGCTTTATGGCGGAACGCATTTGTAAAAAAAAGCTGGAAGATTCCGGCCGGCGTGACATCGGCGTATCGTCGGCATCGATCCTCGATATGGAAGGGACGCCGGGTGATCCTGCAGCGGCAAGGATCCTCAGAGAGGAAGGTTTTGATGGTGATAATCATTGGTCGCGATTATTAACGGACGATATGGTTAATGACGCCGACAGGATTATCGTTATGGAACGGCGGCATAAAACGGAAATCCTTGCTCGGCATGGACTTGATACTGTTGATCACAAGATCTTTCTCTTGAAACCGTATACGGACGGGTGTTATCAATCCGATGATGCCGAGGCCGGTGATATCGCAGATCCGTATCGTTTATCGTACTATTATTACCGATTGTGTTTCGCTGAGATATATCTTGCCGTTGAGGGATTGCTGCGGTGCATTTAAGGTATATGAAACAAGAGCAGTTCCGATTATCGTTCGAAAGGATGTGAGTGTCCATAACAGCTATGCTTGACACCGACAGAGAGAAGACTGAGAAAACGAAGCCGTCTCCACCTGTTGTCCCTTTGCCGATGAACACTGAACAGCACGAATTATTTTATGCTGTTGCAGGTATAACGATTCACGTTATATCCGATCGACCGCTGACAAATCAAACGTTTCACCAAAAGTTTAATACATTTGCCGTTGAAAGTCCGGGCCGCGATAGGGTGATACTCCGTCATCATTCCTATATGCCTGATATTATAGATATATCCGGTGGGAACATAGTGTATGAACGATCACCGTGGATTATCGCAAAACAGAATGCTTCCTGGATCTACATATGCCATTCACCGATATCCTTTCATACGACAATCAAGCAGTTCTGGCGAGGACTGTTACAGCGGAGATATCGTGACGAGATAAACGAGGGAGAAGAGAAAAAAGGCCGGGAAAATATCTTATCGAGAGGTGTTGTGGGACATGATGTTGTTCGTGTGGCCATCTTCAATGACGACCATACACAAGGAGACATATACCATAAAAGAAAAACGGTACATGAGAGAAGCAATCTCACTTCACTGACGGCATTTCCTACCGATCAGATAATTCTTGCCAGAATCCTTGCCGACCGAAACGGATGTATCCTTCATGCCGGCGGTGTTGCCATTGACGGGAGAGGGCTGCTGTTTGTGGGACATTCTGATGCCGGCAAATCAACAATGATGCGGATGCTGCAGGATGAGGGAGTTATCCTCTGTGATGATCGGATCATCGTGCAGCGTCGGCTCGAGGGATATACCATGCACGGAACCTGGAGTCATGGTGATATCTCAGACGTATCGGCGGCGTCGGTTCCCGTACATGCCGTTTTTTTTCTTGAGCAGTCGATAGAAAATAGAATCCTTCCCTGTGCATCGAATCATGAGGCAATCAGAAGATTACTGGCATGTCTCATAAAGCCGGTAGCAACAGCAGACTGGTGGGATAAATCGATGACGATTGTGGCGGACATGGCCCGAGAGTGCCCCTGTTATACCGTGCGGTTTGATTTGAGCGGGGATATTGTTGATAAGATAAAGAGGATGACATTCTGAATGATGCAGGAGGGGGGATATATAACGAGACAGCCGTTTGAGGGGGTTCGTTATGAAAAAAAAGGAGGCATCCGTCTTGTCAGTCTCGATATGGAACTCACCGAGCGGTGCAACAACAACTGCATCCACTGCTATATTAATCGACCGCTCCATGATGATGCGACCCATGCACAAGAATTGTCGACAGGAGACGTGCAAAGTATTCTTGAGGCGGCAGCTTCCCTCGGTTGCATAACCGTGCGGTTTACCGGCGGCGAACCGTTTGTGAGAGACGATTTCCCTGATATCTATGTTTTCGGACGAAGGCTTGGACTGCGGGTGGGCATATTCACCAACGCCACGTTGATAACAAGAGAACTGGCCGATCTTTTTGCCCGGATTCCTCCGCTTGAAAAGATAGAAATTTCCATGTATGGTATAAGTAGGGAGCAGTATGAAGGAGTTACACGAAATTCCGGATCGTTCCTTGATGCACAGCGCGGGCTGGAACTGCTTCGTAAACGAAATATTCCCTTCATGATAAAACGAGTGATCGTTCCGCCGACGGCAGAGGGATTTGATAAATTCGAATCGGAAAGCGGCATGACTGACGTCACGGGTGAACAACTACCGCCGCCCCTGTTTCTGAATCTTCGCTGTCGAAGAGATTCGGAAGAAAAAAACAAGAAGATTTCCAGTCTCAGATGCACGCCGGAGGAGGTTGTGAACATCCTTTCGAGACGTCATGATGAATATGTTTTGTCGGTAAGAAATCTTCTGACGCCCCGAGTCGTGACGGTCAGTGATAACCTTTTTACCTGTGATGCCGGGCTGAATTCGGGGTGTGTCGATGCATACGGTTTGTTTCAGCCGTGTATGTTGCTGCGTCACCCCGATACGGTATATGATCTGAAACGAGGATCTCTCAAAGAGGCACTGACAACGTTTTTCCCGGTACTGCGCCAGACTCAGCCGGTTAATCAAGACTATCAAAAGCGGTGCAGCCGCTGCTTTTTGAAGAATCTTTGTGAACAGTGTCCGGCACGGTCGTGGATAGAGCACGGAACGCTTGATACGCCGGTGGAATATTTTTGTCACGTAACCCATGCACAGGCTCGGTATCTGGGACTGATCGGCGCCACAGAACGCGCATGGGAGGTTCCTGATTATAGAAAGCGCGTTCAAACGTTTCTTTCGGCATATGAAGGAATTCGTTCAGTGAGGAGGAAGACCTGTGAGTAATGATGTACTGTTGAACATGATTTATGACCCATCGGATGATGTGGTGGTGCGGGAAATCGAGGGAGAACTTATTATCGTTCCTCTTGCATCAGGAATCGGTGATATGGAGGACGATCTGTTCAGCCTCAATGAAACGGGCAGAGCAATATGGGACAAACTGGACGGCGTGAAAACCGTGGAGGACGTAATTACTGAATTGACCGGCGAATTTGATGCGCCGAAAAGCGAAATCGAGAAAGATGTGACCGGGTTTCTTACTGAACTTATGCGACGGAAAATGATCAGAACCGTTGGATAACCATGACTGCGGTAATAGTGGAAGCAAAAAGAGAATTGATACTTTCCGGACCGGCGTTGCAAGAACTCATCTCGGCAGTTCACCATCGTGGTGTTCCTGTTCGATTTTCTGCTGCCGGAACGAGCATGTCCCCGGTTATCAACGATGGAGACATTCTGACACTGTCACCGTGCAGCAGCGCGACTCTGAAAACAGGAGATATCGTTGCCTTCATGAATCCCCGAACCGACCACATGATAATACACCGTATTGTCTCGTCCCGGGGAGAACAATATCTTGTAAGGGGTGACAATGCTTTTCATTGCGACGGTCTCATTCCGAAAAGCCACGTTCTCGGGCGGGTATCGGACATTGTGAGAAACGGAAAGCGCCGTTCGCTCGGTCTGGGTGTCGAAAAGCATCTTATAGCTTTTCTTTCACGGCAGGGGGTGCTCGCAAATATACTGATGCCGTTGTGGAGACACCTTCGTCCTCTGATTTGGTGGCGGAAATGAAAAGAGACTCGAATGTTGAAAAAGTTCCACTTGCAGAGTTTCGGCTCTGGAATAATCTGAGTGATAAACGCATTCCCCTTTCATTTGAACTAGAGGTAACAGCTAGGTGCAATAATAACTGCACGCACTGCTATATAAATTGTCCTGAGAATGATCAACTGTCGCGGGAACGGGAATTATCATTTGAGGATATACGGGAACTCGTCGATGATGCCGTTGGTCTGGGATCCTTGTGGGGTCTCATTACGGGAGGGGAACCGCTGCTCCGCGATGATTTCTTCGATCTTTATATCTATCTTAAGAGGAGGGGACTTCTTGTTTCTGTTTTTACCAATGGGACATTGATAACGGACGAGCATGTCAAATTGTTTCAAAGATATCCCCCCCGGGATCTTGAAGTATCGGTCTACGGAGTTGCGGAGAAAACCTATGAATCGGTAACGAGGCGACATGGGTCATATGATAAATTTATGCGAGGGATCAACCGCTTGCGCGATAATGGTGTGCCGGTGAAACTCAAGACAATGGCACTAAAGTCAAACCGGAGTGAGCTTGATAAGATCTTCGACTTCTGCGAGGGCAGAAGTAATGATGCCATCCGCATCGATCCTTATCTGCATCTTCGATATGACAGAAATCTGAAAAAAAATGAACGGATTATGTCTCAGCGACTGTCACCGGAAGAAATGGGCGTAATTGATCAAACGGATAAAGATCGATTTCGAATCTTGAAAGAAACCTGTAAGAGTCTCCTCAACGAGGGGAAAACCGATAATAGTAATAAATATTTGTTTCGATGCGGTGCCGGCATCAATAGTTTTTATATAAGCCACAACGGAACCTTCCGCCTCTGTTCGGCGCTGTGTCATTCCGACTGCATCTACGATTTAAGGTCCGGTACATTGCAGGAAGCATGGAAAGATTTTGTTCCATATGTCAGAT
>CAZCGI010000010.1:14396-16366 GCA_964498145.1 uncultured Syntrophaceae bacterium | reverse complement strand
AGTAACGATCTAGTCGAGTTCTTTGAGCAACTCGGGGTGAAAACCGTCACTGAACGGGGAGGCAGGGTTTTCCCGACAAGCGAGAAGGCACAGGATGTAGTTGATGCTCTTACCTCCCTGGTCAAGCGCAAAGGGGTCATGGTAGTCACCGGATCACCGGTAGAACGACTCATCATAGAAAACGGAATCATAAGAGGCGTTGAGGTATCAACGATTTCTTCCAAAGGAGACGCCCCGTCGCCTTCCCACGCCGTCAAGCAGGTGTACCGGTCAGATTACGTCATCATTGCCACTGGCGGAGCATCGTATCCCGCCACGGGATCGACAGGCGATGGATACCACCTCGCAAAATCGGCCGGCCATACGATCGTATCGATCCGCCCGGCCCTTGTGCCGTTGGAAACAGCTGGTACCAGCGCATCGAAACTGCAAGGACTCAGCCTCCGAAATGTGACCGTAACGCTTACTGTGGACGGAAAGAAAAAAAACACCGCAATGGGAGAAATGCTGTTCACCCACTTTGGGATTTCAGGACCGATCATTTTATCCCTCAGCGGCGATGCCGTGGATGCTCTGCAATCGAATCATACCGTTGCTGTGTCAATCGACCTCAAACCTGCCCTGGATGAAGCCAAGCTGGAGGATCGTCTGCTCCGTGATTTTGCTCAGCAGGGTAAAAAGTATTTTCATACATTTCTTAAAGGCTTCCTTCCACGGAAGCTTATTCCCGTTTGCATTGAGCTCACGGGTCTCAACAGCGATAAACTCTGTCATCAGATCACATCAGCAGAGCGAAAAATCCTGCGCACGTGGTTGAAGGACTTCCGCCTTACTGTGACAGGCCACCGGCCGCTTAACGAGGCGATTATAACCGCCGGCGGCGTCGATACGAAAGAGGTTGACCCTCGGACCATGGAATCAAAGCTCGTCAAGGGATTGTATTTTTGCGGTGAAGTGCTTGACCTTGCAGCCGACACGGGCGGGTTCAACTTGCAGGCGGCATTCTCAACCGGGTGGCTTGCGGGACGTCATTGCGGTTCATCAGTTCGCTGATGAGCGAAACAAGCCGATATTTCAACCTTCTTCGTCACTCTTGATTTTTTCAATAAGTTGCTGGACCCCTCGATTGTGAGGGTTCACGGAAAGAACAAAATTTAACCGCTCAATAACATCATCTTTCAATGCAGGATCTAAGGTGGCTTTGTGGCGCGCATAACGCATCCTGGCAAGATTCACATGGGCTTCTTCCTGGAATGAATTGAGAGAAAGAGATTTTTCATAAGCACCGACCGCTTCTTCTTCATGGCCCATATCTTCATAGATTGACCCCAGATTGTTCCACGCCTCTGCATTTTTTGGGTCGAGTTCCAGTACGCCCTGAAAGCAATCGATGGCCTTGGTATAATTACCAAACTGAACATAGAGCGTTCCCAGATTAAAAAACGCCTTTACATGGGAAGGATCTCTGTCGAGAACTTCCTCATATTCACTAATTGCCTCGTCGAACATGTCATAACGATCATAGAGAACCGCCAGGCAGAATCGGGGAGCAATGGCATCGGGATTTGCCTTGAGCGTCTTTTGGTATTGTTCAACGGCACCATGGTAATTCCCTTCCATCTCGAGGACCTGAGCAATATTCAGCATTGCCTCAATGTTCCCCGGATTCAACTGAAGGGCACGCTCGTACATATTTTTTGCGCTTCCCGACCTATCCATCCTCTCGTATGCATATCCAAGATTGTTATATGCTTCCGGGTTATCCGGCTCCAACGCCACAACTTTTTCAAAACAGTCCAGCGCCCCTTCATAACTTTCCCGCTGCAGATAAATGAATCCCAGATTGATATAGGCATCGGTCAGGGTATCATCAAGTTTAACACTTTCTTTATATGCCTCAATGGCCTTCTCGGAATCAGGATATAAAACATCATATCGATAACCTTTGATAAACCATTCTCTCGCACGTT
>CAZCGI010000010.1:11789-14386 GCA_964498145.1 uncultured Syntrophaceae bacterium | reverse complement strand
ATCCATGAGGGCAACCTTTCACTTGCTCTAAACCATTAGTATATTGATATTCATTCACTCCAGTTTATTGAGAATGTATTTTCTGATATCTCCCCAGATATGAACGGGATCATCCAAATGTGAAGCCAACAAGTGTGGATTTTTCTGAAGAATTTGAGCTGCCAGAACTCCGGCCATCTTGTTAAGCTTTTCCTTATCGGAAGTTCGGGCCTGCCCGACCAAACGAGCCGGAATAACTATTTCCGCACGATGCTGGCCGACCGTAATTTCTTCTCGTATTTCCCTGTCAGGCCACTTCTCAGCCCAACCGGCTTCCTTCTCCTTTATTTCAATATCAGACGGAGCGGATTTCGGTTCCTCCACCCTTTCCTCACGGACCGGTTTTTCCAGTATTGTATCTGTTTTTTCCGCAACCAGAGGAGTAACCTCAAGCTCGCGCCCGACCCTGCCCTTCTCAATTTCTGATTCAAGGTCAATAATTTCCGGCTCGGTTACCTTTTCCGATGGTGCTTCATCATATGATACTCCCGGTTCTTCCTTCTCCTGAACCTCCTCGTAATCGGGTTTTACCGTAACGTCTTTTTCTTCAATTGTTTCAGAAAGATCAATCTCCTGAATTCCAGTTTCGTGCGCGACCGTTTCATCATCGGTTGTAACGGCAGGCATCTCCTGGTCCGTCACTACCTCGGGCATTACTGCTGTTGGAGGTTCATCTCCAACAACCTCTTTCGATATCGAATCTTCATCAACTACCGGCTCAGGAGTTATCCCCTGCACTACCTTTTCTTCTATTTTTTTTCTGGGTCTTCGTTTTGCGGCAGCCGGACGAGTCAATTTTTTAAACCGCTCTCCGATTTGATTGACTACAGCACCATTGATCTCGGACAGTTCATTCGTTTCAGCCGCTTTCAATGATAGTTTCGCTATTTTATTTATGAGACGGGGTACACCATAGTCAGAGTGTTCCCATAAGGCAGAAATTGCGTCGTCAGTAAAAATTTGCCTTGCCCCCCCGGCAAGCCTGAGCCTGCTTTCCACATATGTTTGAAGTAGATCAGGCGATTCTATCTTATTGATCATGCTGTATGTTCCAACGCGCTGAAAGAGATTCGCCCGCTTCGGATGTTCCAACCGACGAGCCAGTTCAATCTGACCGGCGAGAATCATCGTAAAGAGATTCCCCTGATCCAACTGCATATTTGTCAGTAATCGGAGACTCTCGAGGTTAGCCGGGGCAATGGCATTCGCCTCATCAATGAAAATGAGAACCCTTTTACCTTCATCTTGTGTATCAAAGAGAATCCTATTAAAAGATTCCAGAAGATCTATTTTTCTCTTCCCTGTCCAGTGCGTACCGGTAAGCTGACCGATGATTTCTCTGAGAAGCTGGATAAAGCTCATTGCAGGATTGGTTATGAGAGCTATCTTATATTTGTCAGGATCAAGAGAATCGATAATCATTCGAAGCGATAACGTCTTACCGAGTCCGACATCACCGACGATCACCGCGATACACTCATTCCCCTCTTCTATACCAAAAAGGGTTTCCGCGATGGCGTTTTCCATTGAAAGATGACAATCCACATACATCGACGGATCCGGCACATTATCGAAAGGAGGTTTTTGAAGCCCCCAGTACTCATAATACATATGTCCTTCCTCCTCGATCGATTAACAATGCTCTTATCTCCGTGTAAATGTTCTCCTTACATTTACACCGACTCTTCACTCTGGGCAAGATATTCAAGGATATCCTCCAGAGAAAAACGTCTGAGTCTGCCAATTTTATAACTTTTAATCCGGTTTTCCCTAACGAGCATCATTAAGAAACTCTTACTGACTTGCAGCATCCGGCATACTTCATCCGTTTTCAGCATCCGTATTCCCTGGAACTTCTGCACATGAAAATGGAAGAAAATCCCTCCTCCATCGACCTGTTCCACATTAACCGTTATCTCATGGGGAGCACTCTCAAGGAGTGATGCCACATCGGCATTTGAGCGAATAAATTCGGTTTGTTCAGGTGTCAATGCAAATGACAGTGTTTGATCCCTATCGGATTTGTCTGACACAGCGTTTTCATCTTTACTGTCATGAGATATTGGCACTGGGTCATTTAAAAATATTTCCGACGACTGATCCGGTTCAAATACGGAAGGGTTCCCCGTCAATGATTGGCCATTATTCGTTTGTGATTCTTTCTTTCTTCTCTTGACAATCAAAATTTTTTTCATACCATCCCGATCCACTTCGTGTTTGTAGTTCGTTCAATATGAGCTGCATCCTCATGCCGGCACCAACGCATGGTTACACCGCTGCATCCACACCATTCCGTTTTCACATCTTTGAAGATTGACTATTGTTACCGAGAGACAGAAAAGATCAATGTACGAAAATCCGCATTGTCCATACGGATTAACGAGTTGCTGATATATTTAAAGATATCGGTAAATGAACGAATGACTTAAACGGATTATTACCATAGCAATCCCATATTTTCAACACGCCTTTCTTTAAGGCGAAATCGACCTGTAAATATCTCACTCCATCTCATTATCCGCAGTCATTGAGAATTGCGATAACTTCAAACCTTTTTT
>CAZCGI010000010.1:2782-11779 GCA_964498145.1 uncultured Syntrophaceae bacterium | reverse complement strand
TTGTCAGTTCCGGGATAAGCGAGTCCCGATTTGATAGTGTCACTTTGATAACGTCACAATCCTTTCTCGATTTCACTTCGCTGATGAATCCGCCACCATGAGCAGAGACGGTACCGAACAAGGGAACTTCCGAGTCAAGCAGACTTCTCGTTTTTCGACAAAACGAGTGAGAAAAACATTCCATCTTCCCTATTTCGTCAATAACCCACAGCTGCACATCTTCCTTATTGAGCAGCATTGCAACGAACCGATCAAAGCTCGCCACATCTACACCATAACGCCCCACCCGGTATGGTGATGTGATGTTCCGATGGGCAAGGACATGCCTGTCACCCTGCAACGATGACACCGCAAATCCGACCCGCGAACCGGATTCACGAATTTCATCGGTAATAAATCCTCTCACAATAATATTGGGTGGAAGGTTAGAAAGAACATGCCGCATCAATGTTGTCTTCCCCACGCCGGGGGCACCGGTAATAAAGAGATTTTTGAATCTGCGGCTTTCTGCTGTTCGTCCCATTACCCATCTATAAGCCTTCAGAAACACAGCTATAATCATCAAGGATATGTATTGACACACAATTTAATCATTGACAGGAAACATTATCTTTTGTATCTGTCCCACTGAAATGATATAAGTGTGGGTGTTTCTATTTGTCTCCCGTTCCTATGTAACCTACTATTAAACAAAAACAATAACCATTATTAATCATACTGCCAATGTATTTTAATGTCATTTTAGGAGTTGCCGGGGGACTTGGCCTTTTTCTGTTCGGAATTCATATTCTGAGCGATTCATTGAAAACTCTCTCTCTCGGCTTACTCAAGGATCTTCTCGAAAAGATAACCTCCAACAGAATCAAATCAGCGCTCGTCGGTGTTGCCGTCACCTCCATCATACAAAGTTCAAGTGCCACATCGGTTCTGCTGATCGGCTTTCTTAACGCCGGGATCATTTCGCTCACCGCGGCACTGCCCGTCATTTTCGGCGCCAACATCGGTACCACCATAACGGCGCAATTGATCGCGTTCAAGCTGACGAAATCCGCCCTGCTCTTCGTTTTCATCGGAGCCCTCATCTACCTTTTTGCCAAGAAAACCAAAAATAAGAATAAAGGACTGGCGCTGCTCGGATTCGGCATTCTCTTTCTTGGACTGGCCACTATGAGTTCCGCCGTAAAACCCCTGGCGAATAATGAAACAATAACGAATCTTTTTGTTTATTTCGGTAAACAGCCGCTGCTCGGCATCCTCACCGGCTTGATCATGACTGTAATCCTGCAGAGCAGCAGTACAACGATTGGTATGGTCATCGCTTTTGCTTCGGTAGGCTTGCTCGATCTTCCCGCATCGGTATACCTCGTCCTGGGAGACAATATCGGCACCTGTATTACGGCGATTATTGCAAGCATCGGTGGAAAACTGGTCAGCAGAAGACTCGCCCTCGGCCACACCCTTTTCAATGTGGTCGGAACCTTAATTGTTATTCCGTTGATACCCATGTACCTTCACTACATGCCCATGATCTCCACTGATATAGCTCGTCAGATCGCCAATACCCACACAATCTTCAACATCGTCAACACGATCATCTTGCTGCCGTTCGTTCCGCTGTTCATCAAAGCCCTGAATAAAATGGTTCCGGGAGAGGACTACGAGAAAAAAGAGGCCCGATACCTCGATAAAAATTTATTGGTAACACCGAACCTTGCCATCAGGGCTGTTATAAAAGAGTTGACCGTTATGCTGAGCATTTGTCAGGAAATGCTGGTAAAGGCCCGGCAATGTTCGATTGAATACAATCACAAACTGAAAAACGAAATCTCCATCGACGAAGAATCCGTAGATGAAATGCAGAAGAGCATCACCGCTTATCTCGTTGAAATCACGCAGGCAGAGCTGACGGAAAAACAGCGGCGCCTGATTCCCGCCATTCTTCATAGTGTCAATGACATCGAAAAGGTGGGAGATTACTGCGAGGGCATTGTCAAGCTTGCACAAAGAACCTATGAGCATGATCTCGTCTATTCACCCCCTGCAAAGGCGGAATTGGAGCGGCTCTTCGATAAAACGGAAGCACTGATGCGTCATACACAAAAGGCCTTGGAAAACAACGATCAGCAGGCCGCCAGAATCACCTTGAATATCGAACAGGAAATCGACGAACTGATCCACCAGTATAAGCTGAATCATCTGACACGGCTTGAAGAAGGAATCTGTGTCAGTGAGGCGGGGCTGGTTTATTCGGATATGCTCACCGACATCGAGCGTCTCAACGACCATCTCTGCAACATCACCAAGGGCATTCTCCATATCGGAAAGCGATAATCATCACATCAGACTGCCGCCGGGCATCGGACCAACTTACAAAGATCAGACAACATCGGCAAACTTATATCCTACCCCCCGTACCGTCAGGATATAGTGGGGATTCGATGCATCTTTTTCAATCTGAGCCCTGAGGCGTTTTATATGGACATCCACCGTTCTTGGTTCGACGAATGCATCACCCCAGACATGGTCGAGGATCTGATCCCGCGTATAAACCCTGCCGGGACGTCGCGTAAGAAATGCGAGTATTTTAAACTCTGTCGGACTCAACTCGACAGTGACACCGTCGACGGCAACGACATGAGCTGAAAAATCAATGAAAAGTTCGTGGAAGGTAAACGTCTCTTTCTGTTCCTGTTCTACTGCTGCTTGAACCCGTCTCAGGACAGCCCGCACGCGGGCAAGCATTTCCCGCACACTGAACGGCTTGGTGATATAATCATCAGCCCCCATTTCCAGCCCCAGGATCTTGTCGAGTTCATCGTTTTTCGCCGTCACCATAATGATCGGCAGGTTCCATAGAGCGGGGTTCTGGCGGATGAGCCGGCAGACCTCAATTCCCTGAATACCGGGAAGCATGAGATCAAGGATCATCAATGCCGGTTTCCGTGATTCAGCAAGACGGAGGGCATCTTCACCATTGTATGCCTTCAGCACCTCAAAGCCTTCTTTTTCGAGATTATAGGCAATCAGATCTACGAGATCCTTTTCGTCATCCACAACCAGTATTCTCGAAGGCATCTTCGCCATCCTTCTCTCACATATTTATCAGCGGAGTCGGTTACGACTCTGCAGTTTCCGTGAAAACCGGGAACGAAAGTGACACGGTCGTTCCCACTCCAAGGTGGCTTTGAATATCAATGGTGCCATGGTGAGCTCTCATGAGATGCTTGACAATCGACAATCCCAGACCGGTTCCACCAAGCTCGCGGGATCGTGTCTTATCGACCCGGTAAAACCGCTCACCCAGCCGGGGAATCTCATCCTTCGGTATTCCGATGCCCGTATCGGCAATATCTACAACAACACAATTTTTCTCTTCCTGCAAGCGGGCATGTATAGAAATCTTTTCCGACTCGGGGGTAAACTTCACTGCATTATCCAGTACATTGAGGAATATCTGATTCAAACGATCCCGGTCGGCCATTACCGGCGGTAAATCATCGGGAACATCCAGGGTCATAAGGATTTTCTTCTCCTTCACCCGCGGTTCGACCATTGACGCAACGCTGTCGATCACGCCTCCCAGCGACACGCTTTCAAAGAAAAACCGTGTTTCTCCCAATTCGATATCGGAGATGGTGAAAAGGTCATCAACAAGTCGGTTGAGTCGGTCGGTATGTTTTCGGATTGTTTGCAGAAACTTTCGTGCCGTTTCTTCGTCCGTAATCGCCCCTTCCTGAAGGGTTTCGATAAAACCAGATATGGCCGTCAGCGGAGTTTTTATTTCATGAGTCACATTGGCAACGAAATCAACCCTTGTCTTTTCCAGCTTTTTAAGGCGGGTCACATCGTGAAAGAAGATCATGGTTTTCTCTTCGCCTTCCGGCAGCCCGTGGATTGACGATATGGATATATCCAGGATGGACTGGGGTTCACCATCCAAGGTGATTTCCTCGGCGATCGGTACCCCCGTTTCCTTGAATTGATCGATTGCATTCTGCAAATCGATATTCCTGAATGCCTCAAGGGGGGTTTTGCCGAGTATATCCCGGCGACGTTTCCCAAAAATCGTTTTGAATGACCTGTTCAAGGTTTCGATTCTTCCCTGAGAGTCAAGCACCAGAACACCGTCCGTCATACTGGCGAAAGCGGCTTCGAGTTTTCCTTTCTCTTCATTCGCCATGTGGACTTTGTCCTGCAATTCCGATACCATATAATTTATATTGCGGGCCAGACGTCCCATTGCATCACTCGAATTGATCAGGAGCATGCCCGAAATATCTCCGTCTTTCAATTTGCGCGTGAACTGTTCCATTTCCTGAATTGGAGACACCAGCCGCGACGAGAAAATAAATGCAATGATAAACGACAAGGCTCCGACGAGGCCAGATGCTTTAACAATCAACATATTAAAGGCATTTACCGTTTTCTTGATTTCATGGAGTGGCCGTGCCAGTCGCACATATCCTTTGATATTCGAATTTTTTATCATTGGAATGGCAACGTACAGAGTATCGATGCCGAGTGTATTGCTGTAGCGGGTTGCCGTTCCCTTTCCCTTGACGTGAGCCTCCTGTATTTCGGTACGGTTGAGGTGATTGTCCATTTCCGAGACTGGTGCTTCCGAATCCGAAAGCACATTGCCGGCGGCATCGATGATGGTTATCCGCGCATTGGCAAACTCCGCAAGTCGGTTGAGTTTCGATTCACTCTCCCGGCTTGCATAGGTGAGGGTGATCATCCCCGCATACGTTGTCAGATCAGCTTCGATTTTATCCTTGAGCTTGGATTTAATCTGTCCGGTAACCTGAAAGCCGATAAACGCCGTCATCAGCAGGATAATAATGATGTATGTTCCGAAAATCTTATAAAACAGGTTATCTTTCATGAGCTATTCCTTCCAAGGATTGACCATGTGAGACAGGTCTTTTACTTCACTTTATCCATCTTGTCCCGGTGCCGAAGATTACAACCGGTGACGAGATAAATGATCATGACGGCGACACTCGTTGCATGATCAGAAATCCGTTCCAGATTTTTGGAAATCTGCATAATCAGGATTGCCCGGTGAATCGTCCGGGGATCCTCCATCATAAATGTGAGAAGCTCTCTGAAGATTTGATCGTTCAAATTGTCGACGATTTCATCCGCCTTGATAACTTCTTCCGCCAACTCGCAGTCTTCCCTGACGAAGGCATCGAGACTGTTCTTGATCATCTGTTGAGCCGTCTCGGACATGCGCGGAAGATCGATATACGGTTTCAACTGCGGTTCCCGATTTAACGCAATCGCCTTCTCCGCGATATTGGAGGCCATATCACCGATTCTTTCCAGGTGGGCATTTATCTTGATGGCGGTGGTAATAAATCGTAAATCCTTCGCAACCGGCTGCCGCAGAGCAATAACATCCAGGCATTTTCTCTCAATCTCCTCATCAAGCCGGTCGATCTTTATATCGTTATCAATCACTTCCTGCGCCAGATCCGAATTCCGTTCCAGGAGCGACGCCATTGCATTGTATATCGCTTTTTCGGCAAGGGCGCCGGCATACAGGAGATTTTCCTTTATACCCTGGAGTGCCTTGGTATACATAGTGCTGGTGTGTGCTTTTTCTTCCATATGTTCTCCCTCGTTTTTTAACCGAACCGTCCGGTAATGTATTCCTCCGTCTGCTTTTTTTCAGGATTCGTAAACAATGTTTCCGTGGGACTGTATTCGATGAGCTTTCCGAGATAAAAGAATCCCGTGTAATCGGAAACCCGGGCGGCCTGCTGCATGTTGTGCGTCACGATGATTATCGTATATTTTTTTCTCAGCTCCGCAATCAATTCCTCGATCTTCGCCGTAGAAATCGGATCGAGTGCCGATGTGGGTTCATCCATCAGGAGAACCTCCGGTTTCATTGCCAGGGCACGGGCAATGCAGAGCCGCTGCTGCTGACCGCCGGAAAGCTTCATGGCGGACTGATTCAGAATATCCTTCACTTCATCCCAGAGCGACGCCTGTTCAAGGCTTCGCTGCACCAACTCCTCCAGCTCTGTTTTACCGCTGACACCGTTCAGCTTGGGTCCGTAAGTGATGTTATTAAAAATAGACTTGGGAAACGGATTGGGCTTCTGAAAGACCATCCCGATCCTGCGACGCACATCAACCGGATCGACACTGGAGTCATAAATATTTATTCCTTCAAAAATCACTTCCCCCTCGACGCGGGTCCCGTCGATGAGATCATTCATCCGGTTGAGAAGCCTCAACAACGTTGACTTCCCACATCCTGACGGACCGATCAGGGCGGTAACGTTATGCTTCTCAAAATCCATGGTAACATCGGTCAGCGCTTTGAACGTTCCGTAGTAGAAATTGACATGCTTTACCTGTACAACTATATCATTACTTCCCATGGTCACCATCTTTTTTTCTTTCTCATATAGCTGCGTATCATAATGGCAATCAAATCGATCCCCAGAACAAGGGCCACCAGGACGAGCACCGTTCCGTACTGGAGCGGCCGCGTCTCCTCAATGTGCGTCCCCGCCGTTGCCAGCACATACACATGGTACGGCAATGCCATTACCTCATCAAAAATCGATGCGGGCAGCTTGGCCGTGAAAAAGGCCGCTGCCGTAAACATGATCGGGGCAGTCTCTCCGGCGGCACGACCAATACCGAGAATCGACCCGGTCAGAATCCCCGGCAGAGCGTTCGGCAGAACGATGCGCAGTATGGTCTGCCACTTTGAAACACCCAGTCCCAGCGATGCCTCCCGGAAGGTCTGGGGAACTGCTTTCAGTGCTTCTTCGGAAGCGCCGATGATCGTCGGCAGAATCAGAAAGCCCAGCGTCAACGCCCCCGACAGAATGCACGACCCGAAATGGAGAAATACCACGAACAGCCCCAGCCCGAACAGACCGAACACGATGGACGGCACTCCGGCGAGACAATTGACACCGATGCGGATGATTCTGATAACCGGTCCCTGCTTTGCATATTCGCTGAGGTAAATCGCCGATGCGATCCCGAGGGGCAGTGCAATTACAAGGGCACCGGCCGTCAGATACAGCGTACCGAGGATTGCCGGCATAATGCCGCCCTTTGTCATGGAGTCGCGGGGCGGCTGCGTGAGAAACTCCCAGTTCACAGCGCCGATACCGTTGACGACAATATATACCAGGAACGCGCCGATAGCCACGGCAATCGAGAGCGCCGCCAGGCGAACCACCGCAAAGAACGCATGCTGTTTAAAATAACGCCATGTCATAACGTGGCCGATCCGACTTCCTTGAATTTATTCGATACGGAATCAGCGATAAGGTTAAATCCCAGGGTCAGGACAAACAACACGATGCCCGTCGCAAAGAGGGCATGATAATGGGCGCTCCGGAACGGAGCTTCTCCCATCTCCGCGGCAATACTGGCCGGCATAGGCCTCACCGAATCAAAAATACTTTCAGGAATCGCCGCGGCACCGCCGGCCACCATCAAAACGACCATCGTCTCGCCGATGGCCCGGGCCATGCCGAGAATCACCGCCGTCGATATTCCCGAGAGCGCCGCCGGAATAATAACGTTCGTAATGGTTTCGAATCGTGTCGCCCCGAGGGCGTACGACGCCTCCTTGAATTCCTGCGGCACCGAATAGAGGGCATCTTCGGAAATACTTGCAATCGTGGGAACGGCCATGAGGGCCAGCACAAACGATGCATTGACAATGTTCAGCCCCGTGGGGATGTCGAACGTCTCCTGCAGCCACGGAGCAATCACGGCCATGCCGAAAAAACCGAGAACCACCGAAGGCAGTCCTGCAAGAAGCTCGATAACGGGCTTAAAAATCTCCTTGATGAATGAGGGAGCGATCTCAGCGATATATACAGCAGAGAGTATCCCGAGGGGAATTGCAATGGCCGATGCAAAGATCGTCACGACAAACGAACCGACGATAAGCGCCCCGATGCCGAACGACGGAGGGTCGTAGGTTGGGTACCACTCAAGACCGAAAAGGAAATCCTTGATTGACACAACCTTGAAAATTGGAACTCCTTCTATGAATAAAAACAGAACAATGAGCCCCAACACAAAAATGGAAACCAGTGCAATAGACAAAAATACATTTTTGATTATCAGTTCAATCAGTTTTCTCTTCATACACTGGCCCCAAAGGCACATGCCTCATTGTATTAGAACAACGGAATAAACCCCTCTTTTTTAACGATACCTTGACCTTCCCTGCTCACAACAAAGTTTATAAATGAAGAGACAACTCCTGTCGGCCATCCGTCGGTAAACATAAACAACGGCCGTGCCACGGGATACACACCGGATAAAGCCGTCTCAATTGACGCCTCAATTCCGCCAACCTTGAGAGGCTTTACACTTTGATTCAAATAACCGAATCCGATGTACCCGATGGCATATTTATTTTTTGACACCACCTGGACAATGGCGCCGTTCGAGGCCTGCAATTGTGCCCGGGGCGTTACCTTGGCCTTGTGGAGAATCTTTTCCTCCCAGACTTCGTAGGTACCGGAACTCGTATCACGAGACACCACCACGATCTGGAGATCCGAACCGCCCACCTCTTTCCAGTTGCGGATCTTCCCCTGATAGATAAGGCTTAACTGTTCGATCGTCAGATCGGCGACAGGATTTTTCGGATTGACGATCGGTACAATGGCATCGATGGCAACACGGTGCGGCACGGGATATACGCCCTTTGCCATTGCCATCTCAATTTCCTTGTCTTTGATGAATCGTGAAGTGGTAGCAATATTGGTCGATTTATCGACCAAGGCTTTGACACCGTTGCCCGATCCGCCGCCGGAAATGGAAATATTGATGCCGGGATGAATTTTCATATACGCCTCGGACGCTGCCTGCGCCACGGGGAGCACCGTCGTCGAACCTTTGACGACGATTGTTTCACCGGCAAAAGTCGTCCCTACTCCTGCAAACGCAAGGCAGATAACGGCAACAAACAAAATGTTCATAATCTTTCTCATTGTG
>CAZCGI010000010.1:0-2772 GCA_964498145.1 uncultured Syntrophaceae bacterium | reverse complement strand
AGTTTTTTGATTATGGTTTACTCTTTAAGGGAACCCTACACGATTCATGTTACATCCGTATGACAGCCCGATGAAGAATCAATGAACCCGTTCTCGTTTGAACATGTTTCGTTGTTACAAATCTATGACATGAATGTTACCGTTTGATGACAATTCGATGAAGAAATTATGAAATGTGCATTGGAACAGGAATATCAGCGGCGATATGACATGACTGGTAGCGGAAAACCACTGCAGCGCTACACGCGATGACACGCACTGATGCCTTTACAACGACTGACGAAATCGATGAAGAAAATATAATTATTTCCTTATAGCATTACTCTGCGGATGATTCAATCGCAGCAAAACATCATCAGTTCATGAGGGAGGAGTTAAATCGATTGTTTCATGAGGGCAAGCCATTCAAGCGCCCCGGGGATTTTTTTCCATTTATCGAGATTGGCAGCGGCATACACAAGGGCTTCGCTCTCATCGCCGATGCCGACATATTCGGGCAATCGCTTCGGAATTTTTTCCATGCCGAGGAGATATAAGGGAACATAGGCATTGGCGTGACTCGCTCTCGCCAGCAATGCAGCGGAGGTTTCACTGTCTCCTTCCCGGCTGAATGCTATGAGCGCTTTCGTATACAGCCAGTACGTATCATCATCTTCGAGATATTCATTCAGGAGATCCCACAGTTCATCGTATTGGCCGAGTTCAAGGAGGCAGGACATGCAGATATATCGAACTCCCTGGTTGTCATCGGGATTCAAACGGAGCATATCTTTATAATGATAGATGGCCTCTTCATGCCGGCCTTTTTCCCAGAGACATTGCGCGAGGCCTTCACGGGCGCGCATGTAAGGGCGCGCTTCCAGAATGACCCAGAAATAACCGACATCATCACTGAAGGCATCCTTTCCGAGCACCCGCTCGCCCGCCTCGACACCTTTTTGATATAACTCCATCGCCTCATTGAGGGATGTCGCCGATTCTTCAGCAAGGAGGACATAGGCATCGGCACAGTCCGGTGAAACCCCGAGGGCCTCCCGGGCCAATTTCACCCGCTGCTTTCTGCCCGCCGATTCCCAGGCCCGATAGATAATCTCCTGGGCTTCATACAATGCAGCCTCATCTACCGCACCGGCTGATCCGGAAAGGGCTGCGCCCCCAGCCCGCCTGCCCAGAAAAGGAGCAATATCGATGATGTTACTTTCTTCCTTCTGGAGTAATCCCTCATTTATACTGCTCGTTTTCTTCTTCTTACTCATGGTTGTCCTCTTTTGGCTTCATGGTCGACGGCTCAGCCGTCAACTGCCTGTTAAATTATCGCTCAGCGAAACAGTGACTTTATATGTTTCGAAGTCCCAGGTCAAATGAATTCGGAAGAAATATCAAAATCAAATAATACAAAAGCATAACAAATGGTTAGGTCGTATAATCCGTCACGGCATACTCCCTGAGCTAATCGTACAGTGTCCTGAGACATTTATAATTTGAATCATTGCACGGAAGGAGTGCAAATACAAGATTTCTGTTGACAGATCAATTTTTATTTTTCATATTTACTCCGCTTAAGATCGATAGCGGATACCTGAAAACGCTTCTCAACAATCTGATACTCACTCAGACCTCACAATAATCCTAAAGCACGGAACCGGCGCGATTTCCGGGCAATGTCGCAAACAGTCTCACATTGAAAAACGACAGAAATTGAAACTGTTTAGGACGATGAACTCCAGCGCTTCAAAAATGTAACCTTTTAAAAGATAGATTTATTTAATAGGCTTTCACGAAATACTACATTGACACTTATGTCACTAAAATTATTATTTCATTATTTTGCAATAGCATCGGGGATTACTGCAGCCGTTTGTGCGTTATTATCAACAAATAATAGGATTGTTTTATTTATAGTTTTTTCAATTATCGCTGCTGTTTTCGAAGGGGCTATACCTTTCTTCAAAACACCAATAGAAATGCCAAAGCCTAAATTTTCTATTATCTCTCTTCCCTCCAACTATTCAACAGGATTGGAAGTACACGGCATACAGTGGGAATCTGACCTCAAGGAATATGTTTTTAATTTTAGAAATGAAAGCAAAGATACAGACTTGGAAGATTTGAGAATCGATCTTGAAATGCCCGGTGGGATCGTTACTTATGCAATTGAGTCACAAGAAGGTTGTGAAGCCATATCTTTCTCTCAGCAATATACAATAGGCGGTATTGCGGATAGAAAGAATCACACAATCAAAAAAACGTTCGATTACTACGTAAACAATTTAAAAATTAATCTTGTTCGATTATTCCCTAATGGAAACATTTCAATACGATTAATCATAAAATACCTGCATACAGACATTGAAGGTCATTTTTCATTAAAATGCAGATACGAAGGAGAAGATAAGAAAAAGATTAATAAGTCAATAACGCATAAGATACTCTTTAGGAACAAAGACAACAAAATCCTCTATATAGATGATTCAGAATTGATTTCTGGTACATATACAGCATCTTTCTTGATGGTTCCCAAGAAACCTCTGATATTTAAAAAAAATGGTTCCATCCAGATTAAAGAATAATGAAAAATAAGGGAGGGGGCCAAACTCTGACTATCGATTAACGAGAAAAAACAAAAACTCGCATCTTTCTAGATTTAATTTTTATGAAGAACTAAATAATCTTCGTCATACAAAAAGGAGGAATATGGCAGTGGAAATTTCTAGTTGGATTTCTTTAGTGGCTCTGATTACTTCATTTGTTGCATACCTAGAATCGAAAAAA
>CAZCGI010000009.1:0-16469 GCA_964498145.1 uncultured Syntrophaceae bacterium | reverse complement strand
GAGCCTTTCAGAATTTCAACGAACGGTTCCTTGACAGGATATTTTCTGGAACCGCACAGAACGGAATGCTCCAGTATATGCGGTACCCCCGATGAGTCGGTTGGCGGCGTGCGAAAGGTGATGCCGAATACCTTGTTTTCATCATCATTGCACAGCGACAGTAATTCCGCACCCGTTTTGATGTGACGATACAGCCGAGCCGTTGTCTTCAACTCGTTAATCACCTCATCGCGTACCAACTCAAACCCGTGGCAAATAGTCATAACTTCCTCCGACATAGTAATATTAGTTTCATAATAGAATTTTGCGGCGCATTCAATCATTTTTACGTACCCCGCTTCCAGTAAAGATTATCATACACCCCAAGAAATGTTTAGCTAGGCCTCCCTACGCGATCAACTGACGGGAGAAACGCAACGCAAAAAATGTCCTTGACAATATTTATTTGGTATGCCAAATTTACGCATATAAAATACTTTAAAGGAATGATTCCCATGGCACAAGACGACCGGTTGATTTTTTTATTACTGACGGCACAGCAGAAACTCCGCAACTACCTCAAAAACGAACTGGTAAAAGAAGGTGTAAGGACAACCATTGCACAGGGAGGCATTCTCGCCCTGTTGAAGCAGAATAATGGTCGGACCATGACTGAACTGAGTCAGATTCTTTCAATAGACAATTCAACAATCACCGGGTTGATCGATCGCCTTGAAAAAACGGGATTCGCGAAGCGAAATTCTCATCCCCAGGATCGGAGAGTGTCTCAAATAATCATTACTCCCGAGGGAATCGATGAGGTAACAAGATCGATCAAAGTGATGAGACGGGTTAACGAAGAGATTAAATCGGGATTTTCACCGGATGAAGTAGAGGCATTTAAAAATGTCTTAGGAAGTTTCTTCGAGAAATTCAAAAAATAATTTCGTGTATCGGACATAGACGGCAGGAAATCGAAACACCGAACAGCTCCAAACGATACATCAACGGCGAGTATTTAGGGATCAGCCATGGCAACAGCCCTCACCAACGAACTGACAGCACTTGGTCACCGGGTTGCCGATTTCGCCCAACGACACATCGCACTCCGGAATGACCTTCATACCATGGAAGGATTTCCCCATGATATCTGGCGGTCCATGGCCGACGCAGGGTTGCTTGGAATCGGAATCTCACAGCAATACGGCGGCATGGGAGGACGATTTCTCGATATAACCGTAGCCGGTGAAGCCCTGACCCGTTCAGGGCATAATATGGGCATCTCTCTATCGTGGATGATCCACAATGTCGTCTCCCGCTATTTTATCGGTGAATTCGGAAATAACAAACAGCGTGACGAGCTGCTTCCCCTTCTCGCAAAAGGGATCAAAACAGCTTCGATCGCCATCTCGGAGCCGGATTCAATGGCACATCCCAAACACCTGTTTACAGAAGGGGTTCGAAATGATGAAGACTATGTCATCAATGGCTATAAATCCTTTCTCACCAACGGACAGATTGCCGATTTATTCATCGTTTTGACAATTACGGGATACAACTGCAGTAAAAAACAATTTACATCTTTCATCAAGCGAAAGTGAACACAAGCCATCGCTATCACCAAAGACATCTCATTAGATTTTCTGAAACCTGCGCCACATTGGGAGATTCGTCTTTCAAACTGTCTCGTTCCAGCTTCCCACATACTCGGGGAGCAAGGAACCGCCTATGAATCCATGGCAAAACCCTTCAGGGAAATTGAAGAAGCCTGCCTCATGGGCCCGATCATCGGCGGCATGAAGTGGCAAATCGAGCTTTTTATCGACACTATCCGTGATAGTAAGATCGTTCCTTCAGATGAGCTGAAAGGTAATCTTGGAGAACTGAGGCATACAATCGATACGCTTCAAATCATCGCCTTAGAAGCGGCATCGATGCTCGACAGCGAAGTAAATCATGCCGATTTTCTCTCGCTCCTGCTCTCGTTCAGGACCATTGCGAACCGCTTCCAGTCTTTGCTCAAAGATCTTCATTCCTTGTTGAAAATTGAAGAAAATTATAAGCTGGCAGTTGTAACGAAGGATCTGATTCAGAGCATTAACATTGCAAACCATGTGACCACAATCAAAAAACAAAAAATGGGAGAAGATCTCCTGAGAAGAAAAGGATAATGTATGATGGTAATTTCTAACAAAAATATGACATCCATAGAAAACATACAGAGTGCATATAGAAGTGTCGAGTACATCTGCAGTAAGCATATTGCAACGACTGTCTATCTGGCGTTCCAGCTCAACAAGCCCATATTGGTCGAGGGACCCGCGGGCGTGGGCAAGACGGATCTGGCAAAAAAAACGGCAGCATTTCTCAACCTGCCGCTCATACGTCTCCAGTGTTACGAAGGGCTGGATGAATCAAAATCTCTTTATGAGTGGAAATACGGCAAGCAACTTTTATATACACAAATTTTAAGGGAGAAACTAAACGAGATCGTCCGCGAAAAAAATAATCTGGCAGAATCAATCGATGCGCTTCATCGTTATGACGATATCTTTTTCTCTCCCCAGTTCCTTGAACCGCGTCCCCTGCTCAGTGCGCTGCAACAGAGGGAAGGATCTGTTCTTCTTATCGATGAAATCGACAAATCCGATGATGAGTTCGAAGCATTTCTACTGGAAATTCTCTCGGACTTTCAGATTTCCATTCCTGAAATCGGAACAATCCAGGCGGAATCCACTCCCTTTGTCTTCTTGACCAGTAATAACACCAGAGAGTTGAGTGATGCTCTGAAACGAAGATGTCTTCACCTTTTTATCCCCTTTCCCGAAGCCCAGCTCGAACGAGATATCATCAACATCAAAGTACCCGACCTGGCGGATAGTCTCCGTACTCAGCTTGTTTCGTTCATCCAACACATACGGACGCTTGATATTAAAAAGCTTCCCTCAATCAGCGAAACCATCGATTGGGCCCGTGTTCTGCTCCTGCTTCATGCGGAAAGCCTTAACACGGAGATAGTCAAGAATACGCTGAACGTATTCCTGAAATTTGAAGACGACATCGCTGTCGTAAACGATCGCCTCTATGAGTTAACCCAGCACGCATTGAAAGAGGGTCGCGCCTAGTATATGGAACGAGTATTGAGAGATTTTATTGTAGCACTTCGCAATGCCGGGATTCGAGTGTCCGTATCGGAAAGTATCGATGCGGCCCACACTCTCGACTTGGTCGGGTATGAAGACAGAGATATACTTAAAATATCCCTTGCGGCGACTCTCGCAAAATCACTCCGCGAAAAAGATATTTTTAACGAGTGTTTTGACCGTTTCTTTTCATTCAGCGATTATGCTGACTATGCCCATGACAGTGATGTCGACTTTGAGATGGTATCCGAGGAGTCACTGTCCCCACTGACAACGTTACTCATCAATGGGGATCAGACAGGCATCATGACGGCAATGATGCAGGCTGCACGGGAAGCCCAACTTTCGAACATGCAATTCTTTACCCAAAAGAACCCTTCCATACGAAGGGTTCTTTCATATATGGGACTCGACGAACTCGACCGGGACATCCAGCAACTCGAGCAAACCGGCACGCCGGGGGCAGTGCAGCAGGCAGAAGCGCTTCGGGAGGCCAGGGGTCGTCTTTTCGAGTATATCAGAAGCTATGTCGAACGTTATTATGACCTTTTCACGCAGACGTCCCGATTCAATATGATCGAACGGCATCTTAAAGACACGAAACTGTCGACGATTGAAGAGCGAGATTTCCTTTACATGCTCATCATTGTAAAAAAAATGGTCAAACGGTTGAACGATGTCCACTCGAGAAGAAAGAAAAGCTACCGGCGCAGGCAACTGGATTTCCAGAAGACCCTGAGAAAAAATACCACCTATCAGAGTCCCCTCCTCGATATTGTCTGGAAAAAGCAGAAGATTGATCGTCCCAGCGTCGTTGTAATCTGTGATGTCAGTCGTTCCGTCAGAATGATCGTTCGCTTTTTCCTTCTCTTTTTGTACAGTCTCAACGAAGTGATCGGCAAAATCAGGAGTTTCATATTCTGCAATAATCTCATAGAAGTCAGCCATATTTTTGACAACTACCCCATAGAAAAGGCAGTTGAAATTCTTCGTACCGGCCAAGGGCTCGATATCGGACTGAGCCGTACAAACTATGGAGAGGCCTTTTTGAACTTTCACGATCAGTACATGGGAAGTGTGACCAAGAAAACGACGGTCATTATTCTCGGAGACGGAAGGAACAATTATTTTGACCCGGAAACGGCACTGCTGAGAAAAATTCAGAAAAAATCAAAACGACTCATCTGGCTCAACCCGGAAAGTGTTCCTTTTTGGGGATCGGGTGATTCGGAAATGAAACGGTACGGCCCGCTCTGTGATATCGTGAGAGAATGCAGCACACTGAGGCATCTGGAACGAATCATCGACGATATTCTTTAGCTTCGAACAATTCCCAAACGGAGGGTGACTGCATGGAAGATATAAGACAAACGCACCTCGGCATGATCAATGTTATCCACGGTGAGAACGGAAGTCGATTCCCTTACAGCAATACGCTGTTTGTCAATGATGAAGTAAAGGCTGTCATCGATACCGGTGCCGGGAAAAAGCCTCTATTGGAACTGAAGCAGGAAAATCGAATTGATGTTGTTATCAACACACATTTTCATTTCGATCATATTGCCTATAATTACCTCTTCAGCGATTCAGCAATCCTTATTAATGATAGAGAGTCAAAATGTTACCGTGACAGACGGCATATCGGAGTTTACCTCGGCATTGAAGAAATCTTCGGTTCCGATGAAGTCGATCGATGGCTCCACCGAATTTCTCAGCCCGATACGGACCAAAGCCCCTATTCGCCACAGAACAATCATAAGTGGTGGCTGTCTACCGCCCGGCTCGACGGAGATTACCCGTGGGGGCATGTTTTCGACTTCGGTAAGACGAAGATGCACGTCATAGGAGCACCTGGTCATTCCGAGGGATTTTGCTGCATGTATTTCCCCGACGACGGTATTGTCTACGTCGCTGATCTCGATTTGACCTCTTTTGGTCCGTGGTATGGAGGCACCGACGGCGACATCAGTCTGTTTATTGCTTCGTGCCGTGAAATAGAAAAACTCGATGCAGACACATTTATAACGGGACACGAAGCGGGTATTTTCAACAAAAAAGATTTTCAGGCAGGACTTGCCGCTTTTCTCGAAAAGATCAACGAAAGAGATTCCCGGATACATGCCGCACTGACGGAACCGTCGACCATGAAAGACATTGCCGGACACGGCCTGATTTATGGCAGGAAGTTTCATGATGATGAGTGGGTCTATATGTGGAATTATCTCATGACGAAAAAACATGTGGAGCGACTGGTCCAGTGCGGACAGGTTATACAAAGTGATGACACCTTCGTACAAAAATAGTGGGTCACGCATGACAGGCGATGAAAGAAGATCCGAAAAATCATTGTACATGCGTCCTTAACGTACTTTCATTCGGCCTGATACGCCACATGAATACATCATCCAGATACTCCTTTTGCGGTATGCAGTCAGGTTACATAGAGTCATAAAAGTCTCACCATTCGAGTGAAATTGTGGCATAGGAACAGGGAATATAAACTAATTGTCATATTGTTCGAACGTTCCTCAACTTTTCTCCGAGTATCAACCTTACCGATTTGACGTTTCATTCAATCCACATTTTTTCATTTGAATATCAGCGTTCATCTGCTATGAAAACAGGTATCTAATTCCAGTGCCCGGATACACCATGATTACTGATTACGACTACGATTCTGCAATCAAATTATGCAAAGACATTGCCGCTACCGTGGGAATCCCTCTATTTTATAGGGAAAGAAAAAAAGAAGTAGATCGATCAAGAAAGCTCCTTGAAGATCATCCCATTGCCCGGCAATGTCTGACCGTTATTGCCGACAATGACACGCCTTATGGCCACGGTCTTACGCATGCCATGGATGTAGCAATAGACGCCGGAGCGATTATTCTCATCGACGGGAACGATATGATGGACGAGGGAACGATTGGTGCGTTGATGCACCGGGCACATATTGCAGGTATACTCCACGATATAAAGCGATCACACCCCGATCATGCCCGCGAAGGTGCTCAAGCGGCCGACACGATTCTGGAAGAACTTGGCATGGCTCAGCATGAGCGAACGGCAATAACACGGGCGATTGAAAACCATGAAGCGTTCAAACCGGTTCGTTCACTTGAAAATCCCGACGAGCAACTCCTTTCGGATGCCCTCTATGATGCCGACAAATTCCGGTGGGGACCCGACAACTTCACCACAATGCTGTGGGATATCATCATCCCTCGGAAAGTTCCTTTGTCAAAAGTAATAAAACGCTTTCCCGATGGTCTTGCAGGAATCAGGAAAATTCGAAGAACGTTTCGTTCAGAAACGGGAAAAAGGTACGGACCGGATTTTATCGATAAAGGTCTTTTGATCGGCGAGTCTTTTTATAAAGAAATGACCGATCAACTTGACTGTTCAGAACTCAATTGAAATAATCCTTGAACGGCGGCATTGAACATTATCTGACAACGTCATAACAGATAACGGGATCTTTTTTATTTCTAATTCGAATCCCTCCTTTTTCATTCATCTTGAATTTTCCCATGATTTTGCGATAGGTCTCTTCGCCGATGACGATTCCCCCCCCCTTTGCTATTTTCTCAAGTCTTGCAGCAATGTTGACACTGTCACCAATGACCGTATAGTCTAACCTGTTCTGTGATCCTACACTGCCGAAAATAGCATATCCTGTGTTAACGCCAATCCCGACATCAAATACTTCCTGCCCTGTCTGCCGGCGTTCATTCACAAGTTTCTCTGCAGCAGCCTGCATTTCAATGGCCGCCTTGACAGCGTGATACGCCCCACTGCTGTCCGGTTCTATGATTCCGAAAACGGCCATAAGGGCATCTCCGATAAACTTATCCAGTATTCCTTTGTTCTTAAATACGATGTCAACCATTGTGCCGAAGAACTGATTGAGCATTGTCACAACATCCTCTGCAGACATTTTCTCTGAAAACGAAGAAAATTGACGTATATCAGCAAAGAGAATCGTTACTTCACGGCGTTCGTTTTTGATCATCAGCTCATCTTTCGAACTGATCAGCATTTCGACAAGCGTGTTTCCTACATATCGCACGAGTCGGTTGCGGAGTTGTTCCTCTTCTTTGATTAATTGATACGAACGTGCCAAATCCCTTCCATAGATCATAAGTTGAACCGACTGTTCTTTTATTTCCCGGTTTAAATCATTTAACTTTTTGTGCATTGAATTGAAGTGTCGTGCGATATCAGTAATTTCCTCATCAGCGATGATATCGATTGGGATGTCTCTTTCGCCGGAATCGATAGACTTCGTTTCGAGAGCCAACTTGACAAGTTGATCAGCGGAACGCCGCATAATTGAATAGCCTGTTAAAACGGAAAAAAGTGCAAATGCGGACATCAATAAAACCATTGTGGTTACATTTAATTGTTCGTAGACAAACAGATAAATTGCAAGAAGAAACGGAAGGATTCCGAGCATTACCAGTATGACCGGCGTTTTTCCAATAAAACTTTTGGAATTTCTATACTCCGACATCATCGTTGTCCACAGCTAATAAGGAGAATTTCCATTATTTGAAACGAGATCATTCCCGGATAAACTGCAGCCGGCTCTTAAACATCAAAGCAATATCGGCTGTCGACGGCTCCGCATTTATCTCATCAAGACGTTCGACCCGAAGGACCGTTGCCTGTCCCTTCATCCGTGCCTGCACCTCATTGATTCCAGGTAGATAAATCGTAATTTCAACTTCCTGTCCCGGCACATATCGGTCAGCATACTGTGTCGTAAACTTCGCCCCTCCGCCGGATATATTCTTGAGGCTTGTCTTTTCTTCATGTGGTTCCCCAGTGTGATCGATTCCCTTGATCTCCATTAGAAGATCAAGGGAAAAACGATTAAATTTTCTTCTGTCTTCCTGGGTTAACGTTTTCATTGCATTAAACAATTATCATTGGGAAGTCATTTACAAGATATTCTTACCCTCAATAATGTCCCGCTCGCTCCACGTAAAACCTTCGACCGGCACTCCATCCGACTTTTCTATCGCCCCAACTTCGTTTTTAATCTGCAGTATTTCGCCAATATTATCTAACAGGATGGCAACCATATCCGGATCAAAATGCTTTCCTTTCTCTTGTTTGATAATATCGAGGGCAACTTCCACAGGATAGGGATCTTTGTATGGACGCTTTGACATAAGCGCATCGAACACATCCATGATACACACGATTCTCCCGACAATCGGAATGTCTTCACCGCGCAATCCATGGGGATATCCTTTTCCGTCCCATCGTTCATGATGATACAGAGCTATCTGTTCGCCGACTTTCAGAATTTCGGCTTTTGAATTACCAAGGAGCTTCGCCCCGATCATCGTATGGGTTTTCATGATTTCAAATTCTTCATCGGTAAGTTTGCCCGGTTTCATTAAGATGCTGTCGGGAATTCCGATCTTTCCGACATCATGCATGGGAGAGGCGTATTCTATGTTCTTGACCTCATCAGAGGGCAATCCAAGTTTGTCAGCAATTAATCCACTGGAACGACCCATTCGCATAATATGATCTCCTGTATCTTCGTCCCGAAACTCAGCCGCGAGAGAAAGTCGGTAGATCGTGTCAAGATAGGCTTCCTGCAATTCACAATTTACTATTTCAAGTTCCCGGCGCCGTTCCTTTTCCAGTTTATAAACCTCTGCCAGGTCATTTGCATATCGTTTTAATTGATCGATCTCTACATATCCGGGATGAAGGTTGTTATCGTTTTTCATTCCAGTTTCTCGTCCTTACGATTCTTCCGCAGTTACAGTCTAACGATCAATTATGATACTAATTTCTCTCTTATCATCTCTGAGGAAAGCATACATTCATACCATGTTTCTCTGAATGGCTACCATGGCACTTAATCGTTTACATTCATTAATCTTCCACGGTATCCCCATCGGCTGTTTTCGTGGCAATAATCTCATTTCGGTACCGTCACAACGGTCTTTATGTATCTCAAAATATTTGGGTGAGTCGGGTTCATACCATTCATTACACATATAAACGTTTCCCAGATACGATCTCTGGGGAAACAACAATGGTAGACTCTATCATTGCATCATTCACGGAATCTCTATAAAACAATTGTAGAAGGCATTAAGAGCATACTCAACACAAAATATTTCTTGCCTTATTACAATAACCAATTTAAATAATGATTCTAACATCGTGGTATGCAATGATAGAAAAACCATCTTTATATGTTTGATTGATATGATGGGCTCTCAACTATTAATAATGGTTAAATTTGGCGAAATTATAGCAACCCGTCGTTATTTGTCAATGCAAATCGGATATTCATTCCTGAAGGGAGTCATATATGAACCTTACCGCAAAGCACCTTGAGAGATACGCCGATGTTCTTCTATGGGGACTGTATACCGCCAGAAAGACACGTTTTAAAAATAATGACATTATTCTAATACGATACGAACGGCCAGCCGTGGAACTTGCCGAAATCCTCTACGGTAAAATACTCGACATGAAGATGCATCCGATTATCCGCATGGGCTTGACTTCGGACATGGAACGAACATTCTTTGAAAAGGCCAACAGCCGGCAGCTCGTGTTCAACCCGCCGGGAGATAAAGACCTCTTTGAAAATCTCAATGGCAATATCTACCTTCATGCACCGGAGTCACTGACTCACCTTGGAAAAATTGATCCAAAGAAAATCGGGAAGGCCATTGTAGCGCGAAAACCGTTGCGAGAAATCCTCGAGAAGAGAGAAGAGGCAGGCGAATTCAGCTGGACACTGTGCACGTGCCCAACAGATGAACTGGCCAAGCAGGCCGGCTTATCGAAAAAAGACTATACGAAGCAGATAATCAAAGCGTGTTATCTTGACAGACGAGATCCGGTATCACACTGGAAAGAAATCTATAACGAGGCCGGTGCCATTAAAAAATGGCTTAATAAAATGGATATTTTATACTATCACGTTCAATCGAACTGTGTGGATCTGAAAATCACACCGGGAAATTCCAGAAAATGGGTTGGGATATCAGGTCATAATATTCCCAGTTTCGAACTGTTCGTATCTCCTGATTGGCGAGGGACAGAGGGCACCTATTATGCAAATCAACCTTCATATCGTTCCGGAAATTACGTTGAAGGAGTCCGCCTTTCCTTCAAAAAGGGTAAGGCTGTTCGGATCGAAGCTGATACGGGAAATGATTTTGTTACTAAACAATTATCAATGGATGAAGGGGCAAACAAGATCGGTGAATTTTCTCTGACAGACAAACGCTTCTCGAGAATCGATCGCTTCATGGCAGATACACTCTTTGACGAAAATTATGGCGGACGATTCGGAAACTGTCACATCGCCGTGGGAGCATCATATTCAGACACGTATGACGGGGATCCCGCCACGTTAACGAAGGAAAAAAAGAAATCTCTTGGTTTTAACGACTCAGCGTTACACTGGGACCTTGTTAACACAGAAAATAAGACAGTCGACGCTATACTGAAATCAGGGAAGAAAATCAGGATATATGAAAATGGAATATTTACACTGTCGTGACAGCACGGCAGATTTTCCGTGTAACTTCTGAATGACAAAGCAAAGAGAGATACAATTTATTCATAGTGTACCTGTCATATGCAGAAAAAGAAATCCCACAGTCCCGGCATTTAGATAACCTGACTGTGGGATTTTGTTTTCATCCGCGCCAAATGGCATTCCTTATTTCATCATTGAACGGTTCCTGTTGTGACGCTCCATTTTCTTCAATGAGAGGAACCAGACTATGAAAGATCCGTCGCTTTCCATTTTTTTGTGAAACACGTTTCACACACAGGTTTACGGGAGAGAAGTCGTTCAATAAGATTCTCAAGAACAAAGATATGAATCATCTCTTCTTTCGAGCGAAAGTGTCCCATACTTGAAATATCGGGAAACGCTTCACCTGTCATATTTTCTGAAAACCATTCACAGGCTTTCTTCTCATCCTCCGAAAGGTCTACCAATTCATCGAAGGTATGAATAAAATCGTCACCGTCTTCTCCTTCTCTTTTGCCGCAATCTCTGCATCTATTCCTCATTACCGGGTATTTACTTTTCAGGATTTCTCCCATGGTTACCTCATTACTGATTGTATATAATGCATACTCTTGTCAAATGCTAATATAATAACCTCAAGGGGAAAATCAAGAAAGAAACGACGGCTGACTCAAATTAACACCATGATGAAACATCGAGGCCACTATATATTCAGTCTCGTGTCACGAAGTTCAAAACCACTGATCATCGCAGCAATAAGATCTTCTCATACTCGAGCAACAGATATCTTTCGCTTGAAAGTAAATCGATATGATCTACTGATTATTCCCTGAATCGGAGAGTTCGCTTCCTATTGAAATATAATTGACTCCCCATTTATTTTAAGTGTATCCTACAACCATAAAATGCTCTTGATGATAACTGAAAGATCCGCCTGTCATGTCGATGTTATCATCGCTGAGTTTGTCCTTTGATTAATACGAGACCGAATGACCATCTAAGAAATAAAGTTGTCACTGTATTTCAACCACATAATCAATTGTTTCTGTGGTATGTCTATGGATAGGCCATTGAAAATCAGAAAACCGGAACACAAGGTAACCGTCATTGCCGCTCTCATAGCTTTGTCTGCTTTTCTGACCTACTATTTTCATCATGTCCTCGGATATGGACAAGTATTCACCCATTTCTTTTATGTGCCCATTATTCTTGCAGCTCTCTGGTGGCAGCGAAAAGGTCTTGCCGTGCCGGTCTTCCTCGCCCTTATGCTGATGATCAGTCATCTTATCTTTCAACGTAATTTGCCCATTATCGACGATCTGTTCAGATCTCTTATATTCGTAGTAATCGGGTTTGTCTTTGCCATTACAAGTGAACGTATCGCGGAGGCCGGTGAAAAACTTCGGGAAAGCGAACAGCTTCTGAAAACCATGCTCGCCGGGGCACCGATACCGACATTTGTCATTGATGCCTCTCACACGGTTATACACTGGAACAAGGCCCTGGAAGAGATGACCGCTATTTCCGCCAGTGCCGTCATCGGCACGAAAAATCACTGGAAAGCCTTCTATCCGACGCGACGGCCTTGTATGGCCGATCTCTTGATTGATGAATCATCGGAGGACCTCTGTACCTGGTACAATAATGCAGAATCCTGCAGCGAGAGCCAGTTCGGGGAGCAGGCTTTTGAGGCGACTGAATTTTTCCCGAACCTCGGCACCGGAGGTAAATGGCTCCGCTTTACAGCCGCCGTTTTAACGGATACCCGGAGAAATGTCATCGGTGCAATTGAAACGCTTGAAGACATCACCGACAGGACCCTGGCAGAAGAAACAATTCGTGAAAGCGAACGTAAGCTGAAGACTATAGTGGAGGGTTCGCCAATACCGACATTTATCATCGGAAAAGATCACCGGGTTATTTTTTGGAATCCGGCACTGGAAGAATTGAGCGGTATCAAGGCGGAAGAAGCCGTCGGTGAAAAGAAACCATGGAAAGCATTCTATGACAGAGAGCGGCCATGTTTAGCCAACCTCATTGCCGATGAACGATTCGATGAAATTCCCCATTGGTACGAGGGAATATATCAGAAATCAGATCTTGCGGAAGACGCCTACGAAGCGACAAACTTTTTCCCGACACTGGGGACGGACGGAAAGTGGTTGCGATTTACAGCAGCGCCTCTGAGAGATTCGAAGGGAGCAATGATCGGTGTTATTGAAACGCTGGAGGACATAACTGACCGAAGGCGCATCGAAGATGCAATCAAGGAAAACGAGCAACGCCTTAGAGCGGTTATTGAAGGGTCTCCCATACCGACGTTCGTTATCGATCAAAATCACAAGGTTCTTTATTGGAATAAAGCCCTCGAGGAGATGAGTGAAATCAGGGCATCCGACATAATCGGGACAAACCAGCAATGGAAGGCCTTCTATGACAAAGAAAGACCATGTATGGCCGACCTGCTGGTAAACAGCCTGTTCGAAGAAATCCCCCGATGGTATGTCGGGAAGTACCATAAACTGAAGCTTATTGAAGATGCATATGAAGCAATAGATTTCTTTCCTGCACTCGGCCCGGGAGGGAAATGGCTGCGATTTACCGCTGCGGCACTCAGAAACTCTAAAGGATTCGTATTCGGTGCCATCGAAACACTCGAAGATATCACTTCTCGCAAACTCGCTGAGGAAGCTCTCAAGGAAAGCGAAATGAGATATATGGAGCTAAGCATCACGGATGGTTTAACAAAGCTCTTTAACTCACGACACTTCTATGCGCAACTGAAGGCAGAAACGGAGAGAGCTCACCGGTACGATCACCCGCTGTCGATCTTAATGCTGGATATAGATGATTTCAAGAACTTCAATGACACATTCGGACATCTCGAAGGTGATCGTGTTTTAATGACACTTGGACAGGTCGTCACCCGATGTTTACGAAAAACGGACTCGGGATACCGATACGGCGGGGAAGAATTTACCCTTATCCTGCCGGAAACGAAGGGAGAAGCGGCTATCGCACTCGCCGAAAGAATCAGGGAAGAATTTGAAGAAGAAATATTTACACCGGCTCATGACCAGAAAATCAACAAAACAGTCAGTATCGGCGTCACTGAATACATCAAGGGGGAGGCACTCTCCGACTTTCTCAAACGGGTCGACGAAGCTATGTACACAGCCAAGAGACAGGGGAAAAATCGTGTTTATTTTGGAAAATACTCATGACGACCTGCATTGTGCCGACAGATACCATGACGGCAGCAGATGGTCTATCGCAATTCATTCTTTATTTTTTCTGCCATATCCTTGAGAATGGCATCGAACTGTTTTCGCATTTCCAGCATATTTTGGCGCATCCTCAGAATGATATCAACACCGGGAAGATTAACGTCCATCTCCTCAACAAGAATCTTAGCGAGACGAAGCTTTTCGACCTCTTCAGGTGAGTAACATTTTTCCCGCATCCCCTCCTCAAATGTTGCACAAATAATTTCTTCTTCCTCCAGGTTAATAATGAATTGTTCATCAACCTGGAAGACTTCCGTTATATCGATTATTGTCCATAATTTCAGTGTCATAGGCTACAGTCTGACGTCCTTTCGTATATTTTCACGATAAAGGGCTTCTAGTTTTTGCGCCGCTTCGAGGGCTTCATGATCATCAGTCCGGGGTACTTTTATAATCAACTTTACCATGATATCCCCATACTTCTTGTTTTTAGGATTAAATGCACCCTTTCCCTTTAGTCTCAGGATCTGGCCGCTCTGGCTTCTGGAAGGAACTTTAACATTAACTTGACCATCAATCGTCGGAACGGCGATCGTACTGCCCGCCATCGCTTCATGAACCGTTATTGGAACATCCATATACAGATCATCGCCTTTTCTTGTCATGACCGGATGGGGCATGACCCGTATAATCAGGTACAGATCTCCCGATGCGCCACCGTTTCGACCCGGCTCACCTTTACCGGCTACCCTCACCCGGGAACCGTCACTCACCCCACGGGGAATCTTAACTCGAATCCTTTCAGTTCCCATGACCTGTCCGCTGCCACTACATTCCGAACAGGGATTTCCAACTCGACCGTGCCCGCCACAGTGGGGACACACTTGAGTAAAATGCATGGGACCTTCAGCGACGTTCAGACGCCCCGATCCTCCACAGGTCTGACAGGGTATTAATTTTGTGCCGGGTTCGGTTCCCGAACCGGAACATCGCGCACACTCCCTGATCTTCTGCATGGAAATCTCCGTTTCAATTCCCCGTAATGCAGAAACGAAATCGACGGTCATTTCATACTCAACATCACGGCCTGTTGCCTGTCGTGACGATCGATAGAAGCTCCCTTCCCTGCCTGCACCGAAAAGATCACCGAAAACATCCTCATAACTGTGATACTGACCGGACCACCCTTCAGTCTGCCCTCCTCGTGCCTGTTGAGCTTTCTGCCAGGCTTTGTACTGGCGCATTTTCTCACTGTCGAACCCGGGCTGAAGCCCTTCCTCACCAAATTCATCGTAGAGCTTTCGTTTTTCTTCATTGCTCAAGACTTCATGGGCAACGGAAATATCCTTGAATTTTTGTTCGGCATCTTTGTTCCCCGGATTCACATCCGGATGCCACTTGCGAGCAAGCTTTCGATAGGCTTTTTTTATCTCGTCGGACGATGCATTTTTCGATACGCCGAGTGTCTCATAAAAGTCTGACGCCATATGTCATTAATATTCCTTTTCTTTTTCACTTCATAATCACTGTTTGGTAATGTATCATTGATAAAGCGAGGGAATCAAGACAATTTATAGTCGTTTTATCACCGAAAGTTCCCAATGAAGCCCAAAGACACATTGCGACTTCCTTTATTTTCCCCATATCTTATGGTACCATCCATTATCGGATGTGAAGGAGGTTGTCATGGGCGTGCATCGATATCTTTTGATAGTCGCTTTGATTCTTTCGTTTTTACTTAGTAGTTGTGCTTTCGTAACAATTCCCCTTTTCCCGGAATCCCAGACGTTGCAGGAACGAGTTCTGGAGGGAGAAGGAAAAGATAAGATCCTTATCCTCCCCATTTCAGGTATTATTTCCGAGAATAACGATTCCGGGCTGTCATTCAGGCGGGAGCCGTCGATGATTGAAGAAATCAAGGAAGCCCTGAACAAAGCCCGACAGGATGAAGCGGTAAAGGGACTCGTTCTTCGAATCAATTCACCGGGAGGGTCAGTAACGACAAGTGACATTCTGTATCATGAACTGATGGAATTCAAGCGTATCACAGGTGTGAAGATCATTGCCTGTTTTATGGATCTCGGTGCATCGGGGGGATATTACGTGGCGACGGTCGCCGATGAAATAGTTGCTCATCCGACAACAATCACGGGAAGCCTGTCAGTTATTGCCATGAAATTCAACGTTAAGGGCCTGCTCGACCTCGTTGGGATCAAGGAAGAAACTGTCAAGTCGGGAAAATTAAAAGACATCTGGTCGCCCTTCCGAGCGAGCAGCGACGATGAACGACGGATCATGCAAGGTATCATCGATTCATTCCACCAACGCTTTGTCAACGTTATCGCTGATGGAAGAAAACATCTGACAAATGAGGAAATAGTGCGTTTGGCAGATGGCCGCATATTTACTGCAGATCAGGCTCTTGAGGTGAAACTCATCGATCGTATTGGATATATGGATGATGCAATCGACAGAATAAAATTTCTACTGGGAATAAAAACGGCAACCGTCATCACGTATGCCCGGCCGGGATCATATACGGAGACCATTTACTCTGGTGCATCACCGTCACTTCATCAACTGCAGAATTCA
>CAZCGI010000008.1:0-16522 GCA_964498145.1 uncultured Syntrophaceae bacterium | reverse complement strand
AACGCAGCTATCGAAAACTGGCGATGCAGTATCATCCCGACAGAAACCCCGGCAATAAGGAAGCAGAGGATAAATTCAAGGAAGCAGCAGAGGCTTACGAAGTCCTGAGCGACGCCGAAAAGCGAGACATCTATAACCGATTCGGCCATGAAGGATTGAGCGGAACTGGATATAGGGGCTTCTCCGGATTTGAAGATATATTCTCAAGTTTCGGCGACATCTTCGAAGATATTTTCGGATTCGGAACCAGTCGGGGACGGTCGAGAACAGGACCCCGACAAGGCGCGGACCTGCGGTACGATCTGACCATCTCCTTCATGGATTCCGCATTCGGAACCTCAACGGAAATCGAGCTGGAAAAGTTCGTCACGTGCGATCAGTGCGGGGGAAGCGGTGCAACTTCGGGTACGGAACCGGAACTGTGCCCGACATGTCAGGGACGGGGACAGGTCACTCAGAGAAGCGGATTTTTCAGCATCAGTTCTACGTGCCCGAACTGTCGTGGAGAGGGAAGGATCATTCGGGATCCCTGTAGAAACTGCCGGGGAACAGGCAAAGCGAAAGAAAGAAAAAACGTAGAATTGAAAATACCGCCGGGGGTTGAAACGGGATCACGTCTCAGACTTCGTGGTGAGGGAGAAGCCGGTGAATTCGGAGGTCCCCATGGCGATCTGTATGTGTTCATTAATGTCATGCCCCACGAGTATTTCGAGCGACGGGGCGATGACATTCTGTGCAAAATACCAATATCGATGACCCAAGCAGCACTAGGAGCAACGGTCGAAGTTCCCACATTGAACGGAAATGAAAAGATAAAAATTCCCAAGGGAACACAGTATGGCAAAATATTTCGGCTAAAAGGAAAAGGGTTTCCCCATCTTCGCGGTTTTGGAAAAGGTGACCAAATCGTTCAGACTCTCGTCGAAGTACCGACCGATCTGAGCAAGAAAGAAGAAAAATTGCTCAAAGAACTGGCTAAACTGAGAGGAGATCTTTAGAATAATCTACGTGTTGTGCAGCACCCCTGATCACACCGTTTCTTTCAGCATCTTCAGCCTTATAACTTCTGATAATCAACCGAAAAACCGGGTTGACACAGGAGTAGAACTCCACTATACTCCACCGACTTATTAACCATATACAAAAAGAAATTAAAACCTGAAGGTAGGAGCAATGCCCGCACGACAAGATATTAAGAAGGTTATGATTATTGGTTCCGGTCCTATTATTATAGGGCAGGCATGTGAATTTGATTATTCCGGCACCCAGGCGTGCAAGGCGCTAAGAAAGCTCGGATATGAAATAGTTCTTGTTAATTCGAACCCGGCCACCATCATGACCGATCCGGGTATGGCCGACGAAACCTATATTGAACCGCTTAACGTTCCATCATTACGGGAAATTATTGAGAAGGAACGTCCCGACGCAATCCTCCCCAACCTGGGTGGCCAGTCGGGCCTGAACCTGACCTCCGAACTGCACAAAGCGGGAATTATTGATGAATTCAATGTTAAGGTCATCGGGGTTAATGTCGATGCAATCGAGCGGGGAGAAGATCGAATCGCGTTTAAAGACACGATGGATCGTCTCGGCATCGAAATGCCCCGGAGCCAACCGGCATACACTGTTGAAGAAGCTGAAAAGATAGCTGAAGAACTGGGCTATCCCGTGGTTATCAGACCGGCCTATACCATGGGAGGAACCGGCGGCGGCCTTGTATACAATCAGGAAGAACTCCAGACAATTACCAGCCGTGGAATTTCAGCCAGTCTGATCGGACAGGTCCTGGTAGAAGAATCGGTCCTCGGCTGGGAAGAACTGGAACTCGAGGTCGTCCGTGACGCCAAAAATCAGATGATCACTGTCTGCTTCATCGAAAATGTCGACGCTATGGGCGTTCATACAGGAGACTCATACTGCACGGCACCCATGCTCACGATTTCCCCCGAATTACAGAAACGACTTCAGGAATACTCATACAAAATTGTCGAAGCCATCGAGGTTATCGGAGGAACAAATGTTCAATTTGCCCACGATCCAAAAACGGGCCGGATTGTCGTCATTGAAATAAACCCCCGAACGTCCCGCTCATCTGCCCTGGCATCCAAGGCCACGGGGTTCCCCATCGCCCTGATTTCGTCAATGCTGGCCGCCGGTCTGACCATGGACGAAATACCGTACTGGAAAGAAGGAACTCTCGAAAAGTATGAACCGTCGGGCGATTATGTGGTTGTAAAGTTCGCCAGATGGGCATTTGAAAAATTCGAAGGCGCTGAAGATGTCCTCGGCACCCAGATGCGTGCCGTCGGTGAAGCCATGAGTATCGGCAAAACTTACAAGGAAGCCTTTCAAAAGGCGATCCGGTCTCTTGAAATCAATCGCTACGGTCTCGGGTTTGCGAAGGATTACAACGAAAAAACTCTCGAAGAGTTGATGGGACTGCTGTCAAAACCGACGAGCGAACGGCAGTTCATCATGTATGAGGCTCTCCGCAAGGGCGCTGATATAAATGAACTTCACGACAAAACTCATATTAAACACTGGTTCATCGAACAGATGAAGGAACTCGTGGAGCGGGAAGAAGAAATCCTCACCTACCGAGGAAAAACATTGCCGGATGACCTGTTGACTCAGGCGAAAAAGGAAGGTTTTGCCGATCGCTACATTGCACAACTGGTCAATATCTCAGAAAAAGAAATCAGGAACCGACGAAAATCCCTCGGCGTTGTTCAGGGATGGGAACCGGTACCGGTCAGCGGTGTAAACGATGCGGCCTATTATTACTCAACCTACAACGCTCCCAACCAAGTCAAAACATCAGATAAAAAGAAAGTCATTGTTCTCGGCGGCGGTCCAAACCGGATAGGTCAGGGAATCGAGTTCGATTACTGCTGTGTCCATGCGGCCTTTGCCCTGAGAGACGAAGGCTACGAATCGATTATGATCAACTGCAACCCCGAGACGGTTTCAACGGATTACGACACCTCGGATCGCCTTTACTTCGAGCCGTTGACGGTGGAAGATGTGTTAAGCATCTACGAACATGAAAAACCGGAAGGGGTGATCGTCCAATTCGGGGGGCAGACGCCGCTGAATATCGCGAACGAACTTGCCGAAGCCGGCGTCACGATACTCGGAACGTCACCGGAGGTTATCGACCTTGCGGAAGACAGAGACCGCTTCAGGAAGATGATGGAAAAACTCGGAATCCCCGAACCCCAATCGGGAATGGCCAGCACTTTTCAGGAAGCCCTTGATATAGCCAAGACCATCGGCTACCCGCTCATCGTCCGCCCCTCATACGTTCTCGGAGGGCGCGGCATGGAAATCGTCTACGATGAACAGATGTTGAAACGGTATCTTGCCGTCGCCGTCGATGTAACACCGGAACGGCCGATCCTGATCGACAAATTTCTTGAGAACGCTATTGAGGCAGAAGCCGATGCTATCTCGGATGGAAGTGACGCGTTTATCCCTGCCGTCATGGAACATATCGAACTTGCCGGGGTCCACTCCGGTGATTCCGCCTGTGTCATTCCACCCATCAGTATTCCTGCGCGCCACATTGATACGATCTGCGAATATACGAAAAAGATTGCGGTCGCATTGAACGTGTCGGGATTAATGAACATTCAATATGCCATTGCGAATGATATCGTCTACATTCTCGAAGCCAATCCCCGGGCATCGAGGACCGTGCCGCTGGTTTCGAAAGTATGCAACGTTTCCATGGCACGAATCGCAACCCAGCTTATGATGGGAAAAACAATAAAAGATCTCCATCTCAAGCCGAAATCGTTTCCTCACTTTGGCGTCAAGGAAGCGGTATTCCCCTTCAATATGTTCCCCGAAGTGGACCCGCTGCTCGGACCGGAAATGCGATCTACCGGGGAAGTCCTTGGGCTGGCCGATTCATTCGGTCTCGCATTCTTCAAAGCACAGGAAGCGGCACAACAGACGCTGCCCTCGAAGGAAACCGTCCTCATTACGATATCCGACTTGGACAAGGCAGCCATTGTTGAGGTAGCCAAAGCGTTCCACGAGTTGGGATTCACCATCAAAAGCACGAAGGGTACCGGAGAGCATCTCAGCCAGCACGGCATCGCCACGGAACCGATATTGAAAATGCACGAAGGACGGCCCAATATCGTCGATGGAATAAAAAACAAGGAAATACAGCTTGTCATTAACACTCCCAGCGGAAGATTGAGCCAGTACGATGATTCGTATATCCGGAAAGCAGCCATCAAATACAAAGTACCGTACATTACAACAGCCGCGGCAGCAGTAGCAGCTGTTAAGGGAATTGCAGCAATTCGAGGGGGACACGGACGAGTGAAGTCTCTCCAGGAATACCATGAAGAAATTAAATAACATCTTCACCGCAGTGAAGGCGGTTGAAGAATGAGGCGCACTCATACTGACAGGGTGCAAAAACTCGAACACACCTTTGCCTAGGATATACTGCCGGAATTACTGATATTAATATGTTTCAGTTTTTGTCAATGCATATTGTTTCGTATGTCGATATGCGAAATCTGTAAAGAGCAATCGGAAGTTCTTGTTCGAAGGTAAGAGGTCTCACAACCCAGAACAGACACTACATAAAAGAGAAGAAGCATGAAATCAATACAAGAAAACTGCGGGCTATTTGGTCTCTACTCACAGAGAGACTGTGTTCATGATATCTACCAGGGAATCGACTTCCTGCAACACCGGGGTCAGGAATACTGCGGCATATCCACATACAGTTACAACGAGGAACGAATTCAGCAGATTGATTTCCTCGAAAAGCAAAAAGAAGAACGGGACAGCGACATATCGTTCGGCAAGGAAATCAACCACATCACTCACCACGGTAAGGTAATCGACACCTTTACCGACGAAGAATTGCAGACGTTGAGGGGGCACTGGGGTATCGGTCATGTAAGTCTCTGGGAGCGGCAGCCAATGAAATGGCAGACCCGTCTGGGAGAAATTGCCGTGGCTTTCAGCGGTAATGTCATCAACGCCGACGAACTGATGAAAGAAATGATGGATCGCGGCAAATCGTATTATAAGAGTTACGACATTGAAACAATTTCCAAGGTTATTATAGAAGAGCCCGATATTATCAGCGGTATCAAAGCCCTTGCACGAAAAATCAAAGGAGCCTATGCGCTGGTCGTCCTTACCAAAGACGGCATTTATGCAACACGAGATGTCTATGGATTCAGGCCTCTTATACTCGGTCAGGATGCTGATCGTTATGCGGTCAGTTCGGAATCACGAGCTATCCAGAATCTGGGGATGTCAACAGTCCGTGATATCAAGCCGGGTGAAATCGTTCTTATTAATGAACAGGGGTTCCAGACAGTGGCCCAGGTTGAGTCTCACCGTATCGCCCACTGTGCTTTCGAATGGGCTTACACGGCGAGTATTGATTCGATCATCGATGGTGTTTTTGTTCAGGAAGCTCGTAATAATCTCGGAGCCCAGCTTGCACAGCGGGATATTGACGAAGGTGATACAGATGCCGATATTGTCGCGCCTGTTCCGTTGTCAGGAATTGGCCATGCGCTCGGTTACCATCATCGTTCCAACATAATTTATCAGGAAGTATTCCTGTATCATCGCTATGCCGACCGCAGTTATATGCAGGCAACTCAGATCGCGCGGGAGCGCATGGCAAAGCGGAAGCTTTCAGTTCTTAAATATGCAGTAAAGGAAAAGAAAATCATCATCTGTGATGATTCAATCGTTCGTGGCACGCAAATAATGAATAAAGTAAAGGACTTGAAGGATGCGGGCGCTCGCGAAGTCCATGTCCGGGTTGCGTGCCCCCCCTTGATGTATCCCTGCGATTTCGGTATTTCGACCCGATCGTACGATGAATTGATCGCCCGACAGTTATTCAAAAAGGGTGATATAATATCGATGCAGCAACTCCGGGATTTTGAGGCATGGATAGCCAACCGAATCGGCGCAGATTCGGTCAAATTCAACACGATTGATGCGTTTGTATCGGCACTGATGATACCAAGGAAAAATCTCTGTCTCCGGTGTTTCGATGGAGTCAACCCTCTTGAAGATTGGCGGTAGCATCCACAACAGCACCGGACAGATTCGTCACGTCTCGTCTGCAAATGAAAGATATGTGAGCGAGAGGGGATTGACGGGATGATCAAGCAACCTGACTCCCCAGTGAAGATGAGCGCCGGTAACTCTGCCTGTTGATCCGACCTTTCCGACAATCGCACCCTTTTCGACCATTTCACCGTTCCTGACGAGAATTGTTGACAAATGGCAATAGTGGGTAAACAAACCTGCTCCATGATCGACAATGACCGTCTTTCCAGCAAAATAGAGATTTCCCACCAGAACTACCCTTCCCGCATTGGAAGCTTTTACATCGGTCCCATGGGGACATCTGATGTCGACGCCACGATGACGGGACGTGAACTCTCCATTAAATATTCGTTTCTCACCGAAATTATCTCTCATCACCCCCGGTGAGGGAACAATAAACATTCCATGCCCCAGCCAGGCAGGCGTAGCTATACGATACACCGCATCAACCTGCTCCTTTTCACGAGAAACTCGCTCCCGGACGGCCGGTGGTAAATAAATAAATTTTTCATCCACGGTAAGCCGTTTAACAGGAAATGCTCTGTCCGATATGGACAGCTTCAACGATACCGTCTTCTCATATCCATCAGAATACCTGATACTGATATGGAGCATATGGGATCCCGGGGGCATGTCAAGTCCAATACTGATGAGGCTGAAATATGAAGTCCCGTCGGAGTCTGGAACAAACAAATAGATCCTGCTATTGAAGCGTGCCCACGCCGATGTAATTGAATGTGACACAAGCGATACTTTTACAATCTCACCCGGCAATAGATCCCGATAATTGGAGGTTATCCGCACTGGTCCATGTGGGGTCTCGGCGTCAAGATGAAAGGCATGAGCTCCTCCTGATAAACAACACAGCATCATGATAACGAAAATCAGTCTTTTCATGGGAAAATACAACTCTCTTAACAATACCATTGGTGGGCTCCAGCCTAGCAAAACACAACCTTCGGAACAACAAAAAATATGGACAAGTATTAAAAGTTTCATTATAGTTAATCCGATTCCGGCCAGCGAGAGATTCGGAACTATAAGTTTCTCTTCACTTGATCATCAATACGAATACAAACGAAATCGCACGATTTCAAAGCAATAGACGAGTCGACATATGAAAGAACTGACAACGGAAATGTTGAGAGTAAAAATTGATCCCGATTCATTAGGATTTGAATCAACGGTCGAATGCGAACTCTTTGAAGGTATCGTCGGTCAGGAACGGGCGATAAAAGCAATACAGCTGGGACTTGAAATTGAAAGCCCCGGATACAATATTTACGCTGCCGGTCTCACCGGCACGGGTAAAACGTCAACTATAAAAAGCCTTTTGAATCAGCTTGATCTAAGCAATAAAATCCCCGACGACATTTGTTATGTCAACAACTTCCAGGATCCGGACATGCCAAATGTCATCATGCTTCCGGCAGGCATGGGAAAGAGCTTCCAAAAAGACATGGATGATATGATCGTTCAATTGAGAAAACAGATTCCCCATCTTTTTGAAAGTGAAGAGTTTAAAAAGGCATCGGAGCAGATCGTTACCGTTCTCATGTCCCGTCAAAAAGAAATGGCCAAGGAATTCAATGATAAAATCCAAAATAAAAACTTCCAACTGGTCCAATACCAGATAGGACCGTACATGAGGCAGGATATAGCTCCCGTTTATGATGGTAAGCCCGTCCCCTTTGAACAACTGGAAGCACTGGCAGACCAGGATAAATTCGACAAGAATAATCTTGAGAAAATCAGAGAAGAGCTAAGCGATCTGAGGATCGAGCTCGACTCCCTCATGAGGGAGACACGACAAATAGAAAAAACGATTCGTGAGGAAATAACCGCACTTGAACAGAAGTATGGTTGTCCCATTATTAACGGAATACTATCGGACATCCGTTTTAAATACGGAACGGAGAAACAGCACATAAACGGATATCTCGATGATGTGCAGGCGGATATTCTATCAAATCTCAAATTATTCAAGGAAAAAGATGAGGAGCATCAACCGCAGCCACAGCCACAAAGACCGTTTTCCGAGATACCGAACGCACCGGATCGGCGATTCACAAAATACGAGGTCAATGTGCTTGTTGACAATTCTCAGGCGCAGAAAGCTCCCATTATCATTGAAACTGCACCGACATACAAAAATCTCTTCGGCACCATAGAAAGAGAAATCGATCGGTCGGGTTTCTGGAGCACCGATTTTACACGCATCAAGGCAGGGTCTCTGCTGAGAGCAAACGGCGGTTACATTGTTTTTAACGCCCTGGAAGGGCTGATCGAACCGGGGGTGTGGTCATTTCTGAAACGTACCTTGAAGAACAGGCGATTAACAATGCAGCCTTACGACCCGTTCAGTATCGCTTCGACGGCAATTAAACCGGAATCTATCCCCATTAATGTAAAAGTTATCATGATCGGTGACGATTATCTCTATCAACTGCTCTATCATCATGAAGAGGATTTCAAAAAGATCTTCAAGACCAAGGCACAGTTTGACACGGAAATGCCAAACAGGGATGAACATGTTATCGACTATGTCAGATTTACTAAGAAAATTATTGAGGACGAACAGTTATTACAGTTTCATAAAAGTGCCGTTGCTGCCATCATTGAAATGGGAATACGGCTTTCCGGAAAACAAAAAAAACTGACCACACGATTCAGTGATATCGCTGATTTAATACGGGAGGCACACTACTGGGCTCGAAAAGATGGCAGTTCGCTCGTCAAAGGGATACATGTGGACAAAGCATGCGAAGAAAAGTTGAGCCGGGTGAAACTCATCGAAGATAAAATCCAAGAAATGATAGAAGACGGTACCATTATCATCGATACGGACGGAATGGTTATCGGGCAGCTCAACGGACTTTCCGTCTATGATATGGGAGACTATTCTTTCGGGAAGCCATCACGAATAACCGCAGAGACCTCCATGGGAAGGGCGGGTGTCATCAACATCGAGCGAGAGGCAAAGCTTTCGGGAAAGACTCACGACAAGGGCGTGTTGATTCTCGAAGGTTACTTCCGCGGTAAATATGCCCAGGATAAGCCGCTGACAATGACCTCGAGTATTTGTTTCGAACAATCGTACGGAGGAGTCGACGGAGACAGTGCTTCATCAACGGAAATATACGCAATTCAATCGAGCTTATCGGAATTGCCCATTAGACAGAACATTGCCGTCACGGGATCGGTAAATCAAAAAGGTGAAATACAACCGATTGGTGGGGTGAATCAGAAAATCGAGGGATTTTATGATGTCTGCAAGGCAAAAGGTTTAACGGGAAGCCAGGGAGTAATCATTCCATCACGCAATGTTCAGGATCTCATGCTCCGAAAGGATGTGGTCCAGGCCGTTTCAGAGGGTCGATTTCACATCTACCCTGTCACAACCATCGATGAGGGGATAACCATTTTAACGGGAGTCGAAGCGGGGGAAAGAGACGGTACCGGCGTTTACCCCGAAGGAACGGCAAACCGTCTTGTGGATGAAAAACTCACATCAATAGCACGGGGTCTCAAAACGTTTGCAGAGGAACAAAAAAATAACTCACATACTACAGAATAAAAAAAGGAGTGTAACGAATGCGGAACATTGTTGCAAAAGGATGGATCCTTCTCTTAGTGGCGGGAGTCTTTATGCTCTCAGGCTGTCCCGCCTTGGTCGCGGGTGGTGCTGCGGTGACGGCGGGTACAGGAACATACATGTTTATAAATGGAGAGCTGAAAACGGATTACAACTTCTCGTTTGACCGTGTGTGGAGTGCCTGCGAGAAGACCGTAGCCGGGATGAATGCTGTTGACGTCATCCCCTTAAAGGAAATCGGCAGCGGAATGATAGATGCAATTATCGACCAGGAAAAGGTACGCTTTAACGTTACCTATAAATCAAAGAATCTTACGACCGTCGGTATACGAGTCGGATTGCTGGGAGACCAACTGGCATCACAGCGACTCCATGATAAAATCAGCGAAATATTGTTACAACGTTAAGGTACGTTTTTAACATACCATACACTCCGGATGTTTATTCCGATACGACTCTGTTGTTTGTGGATCAAACAACCAATGCAGATAGGAATTCAATGACTTCCATCTGTATTATGAAAAGATCATGTTCTCATAGGGGGGGCGTCGCTACGAGCGAATGAGCAAGTCCCCCGTATCTTTTGGCACCTGTGGCATGCGCATAACAAATGGATTTTGGCAGGGACACTTCATTTATGATCTGCAGCATATTACGTGACAGGATTACCGCCTCGCCGATTCTACATATAAAATGATACCATGATTCCTTTACGGTCAGTGATCCACCAATAAGAGAAGCAAATGAACCTGATTAACTATTCTTTTCTCGTTTCAAGACCATAACTTCTGATTTTTCGATGCAGGTTACTTCGTTCGATACCGATAGCTTTTGCCGTTTTCGATACGTTCCATTCATTTTCCTGAAGTTTTTGTACAATAAAATGTTTTTCGAATTCTTCTTTCGCTTCTCTGAAAGTATCCGTTTGATAGGAGTCAGCGTCATACTCTTCTGCCGCACCGTTCTTTTTTACCAAGGGAGGAATATCTTCCTCTTTTATGGTGTCCGAAAGAGTCATAATAACCAGTCGCTCTATAATGTTTTTCAATTCTCGAACATTTCCCGGCCAGTCATGTTCCAGAAAAACGTTCATCGCCCCATCGGTAATTTCTTTAATCGGGGTTCCTTCTTTCTGTGAAAATTCCTTGAGAAAGGGCTCCACCAGATATGGAATGTCTTCCTTCCTCTCTCTCAGAGGAGGTACGACCAGGGGTATAACGTGAAGTCGGTAATACAAATCCTGCCTGAATCGCCCTTCTTCCATTTCTTTTTCCAGATCTTTATTTGTCGCAGCAAGGACTCGTACATCCGTCTCAATATACCTGGTACCGCCGACTCGCTCGAACTTCTTTTCCTGAAGAATCCGCAAAATTTTTGCCTGGGCTTTCAGGCTCATATCCGCCACTTCATCGAGGAACAAGGTGCCGCCATTGGCCAGATCGAACTTCCCGCGCTTTTTTTGTGTTGCTCCCGTAAACGAACCTTTTTCATGACCAAAAAGCTCGCTTTCAATCAGTTCTTCAGGAATGGCAGCACAGTTCACTTCGATAAAGGGCATATGAGAACGCTTGCTCAACCGGTGAAGAGATCGAGCTACCAGCTCTTTTCCGGTACCGTTTTCACCCATAATAAGTATCCAGGCATTCGTCGGCGCAATTATATGAATCATCTCTTTGAGTTCGGTTATTAATTTACTGTAACCGGTCAACTCATAATCATGCTCAATCTTCCCTTTTAAAAGTTTATTTTCTTCTTCAAGGCGAACCATGCTGAGAGCATGTTCGACGGTAAGAACCACTTTTTCAAGAGACAGGGGTTTTTCGATGAAATCGAATGCTCCCAGTTTTGTCGATTTGACGGCGGATTCAATAGTCCCGTGGCCTGATATCATTACAACAGGAATGGTTGAATGCTTGTCCTTAATGTGTTTCAGCGTTTCGAGACCGTCAATTCCCGGCAACCATATATCAAGCAAAACCAGATCGGGTAATTCATCATCGACCATCTTCAGCGCGTCTTCACCGGTCCCTGCCGTAAGAACTTCATATCCTTCATCAGCAAGAATTCCTTTAAGCACCTTACAGATACTGTCTTCATCATCAACAACAAGAATTGTCTTATACATAGCTACCTGACCTTGATTTCGAGCACTTATGTTATCGGTAATTCAAAAGCGACAATTGTCCCCGTGGGATTATTATTTCCAACGCTTATTGATCCGTTATGGTCGGAAATTATTGAATCGACAATTGCCAGGCCGAGTCCCGTACCCGATTTTTTTGTTGAAAAGTAAGGCTCGAAGACCTTTACCTTATTCTTGGGCGATATGCCCACACCGTTATCAATGACTTCAACTTTTGCCTTTTTAAAGTTTTTATCACATGAGGTTATAATTTCTATTTTTCCAGCGCCATTCCGAGTTGAAACAGCTTCAACGGCATTATCAAGTAAATTAACCATGACACGTTTTATCTGTTCAGCATCAATTTTTATCACCGGGAGATTATTGTCTTTTCTGAAATCAAATGTAATCTCCTTATGAGCATCCTGAAAAAGTATGATTGAATCATGAATAACATCGTTCAGGTCGTGTGGAACCGGATTCATAACCGGCATCCGTGCAAAACGTGAAAATTCATCGACTAAATTCTTCAGCACTTCCACCTGGTTGCTGATAGTTCTCGTGCACTCCTGGAATACCGCCCGATCTTCTCCCTCAATTTTATCACCATATTTTCGTTGTAATCTTTCTGCCGATAATTTGACCGGTGTCAAGGGGTTCTTGATCTCGTGAGCTATTCTCCGGGCAACCTCGCGCCATGCCGCTACTCGTTCCGCTTTCTGAAGCTGTGTCAGATCCTCAAAAACAACGACTAATCCCATGTAGTTGCCGTTGTCGCGGGAGATGGTTACCGATACCAGAAATGTCATGATCCTGTCTTTCGGCATCAGCTGAATCTGTTTTTCAATTGAATCTTCGCCGCTTTCTTTCAGCTCCGTTAAAAATGCCCGAACCAATGTCATATATTCAGGAATGAGAACTTCGTTGTACCGTTTGTTAAGCACTTCTTCGGTCTTTATACCGAGCATTCTCTCGGCCGCTCTGTTGATTGTCGTGATGATGCCTCGTCGATCTATAGAAATAACACCAGCAGAAACATTTCGCAGCACCGTCTCCATATAATTTTTTCGCTGTTCCAAGTCAATGTTTGCCTGTTTCAGTCGTTCACTACTAAACTTCAGGTCTTTTGTCATCTTATTAAACGAATTGACAAGAACACCGATTTCATCATCCGCCAAAACATCAATGTGCTGATCGAGATGCCCTTGAGCGATTGCTTCCGTCGCGTCAGCGAGATCGTGAATTGGACCTGTTATCCCCTTCGCCAGATAAAGACCAAACCACGTGGCGGAAAATATAATCAGGAGCGTAACAATGGACAGGGTAATGATATAACTGAATTTAATCGGATTTTTCAAGAGCGTCAGCTGTCTGTATTCTTCATTCGTCTTGGCAATAACAGCCATTTTGTCAACGAGATCTTTACGCATGTGATAACTGACGATGACAACACCGATGACTTCTCGCGGTTTAAAATTTGAAAAAACGGGGGACAGTCCGCTAATGAGTTCTCCTGATCCGATGGATTGTACCGTTGAGATCGACTTGCCCATAAAAACATCTTCCAGAATTTTCGGCGTCAACTCCAGCTGTGGTATATCAGGATTATTTTCATTCCGACTGAATAACCGTTCTTTTCTATTATCGAAGTAAACTTCCGCTGATCCCAGGTTGTAGCTTTTTTGGCGCTTCTCAAGGAGCGTTACGAGATACTCCTCCCTTTCTTTCTCATACAGTGTGTTATCTGATATTTCAGCGCTTATTTGATGTGCATAATTCGTGGCATTGTCCGCCATTTGTTGATAGTAGGTCTGAGCAACCTCCAATGAGCGGCTGAGGGCAACACCCATTTTCATATTAAACCAGTTTTCAATGCTGTATGAGAGAAACTTCGTTGCCACTAAAAAAAGAACAACCGTTGGAATAAGAGATAGACTGACAAAGGCGACAACGAGCTTTGTCCGAAGATTCGAACCGATAATGCCGCGCCTCCGCTCAAATATGAGTTTGACAGCATTTCGGACAATGAGAAAAATGAGAAGAATAATAAGAATGATGTTGATATTGATCAGACCGAATATAAGGACGTCATTCGATATGGAGATAAACTCTTCAAACAGTGAAAGATGGCTTTCCACATAGGTGAGCAGGACAATGCCGATGACGGTGATGAGAATAATTATTCTTTCTCGACGGCGCCGTTTCCATTCCTTTTCCTGATCTCTTAGTTGTTCCTGCCTCACCATTATATTTAATAAATAACGTCTTCACAATACCAATCGGTTTCAAAATCCAACAGAGCAACAACGAACAACACATACTCCATGTGGAGAGGAAGGCGAACCTTGTCCAGCTCCGCTTTGACTTTGACGTAATAATTTTTTTCTTTATTCAATTTGTTCATGGCCGATATGATAATACCGTTGAGATCGGACATAGCCCGCTTGGCCCTGTTAAAATCTTTAAATTGCTCCGGTTCTTTGCTATTTCCGCTATGCATAACATAAAAAATCTTTTTGATGGTATCGTACTTTATGGTGTGTTTTATTTCCAAAGAGGTTATCTCCTTATCAAACCAGTAGTTTCGTTCACGGCGCAATTCAACATAGAAGGTAAAGGTTGTCGGTATTCCTGCCAGAATGGCATCTTCCATCTTTTTGGTAAAACAGTTTGTTACTCCGCAGTAAACAATAAGATGTTCAGGCGTGTTCGTAATAATAAAATTTGTAATTTTAGCATCTTCCGCACAAGATACTGAGGGACGACAGAGTAACAGGCACACAAACAGCATTATTAGCAGTCGAAGATTTGTTCTGGACATGAAAATCCTTTCTCGCTGGTATACTTTAGATAATATGATTTCGGGAGTTGATATTCTAAGAAAGGGAAGGGTAAAAAGCAAGACTTATTTCATGCGGGGGACAGCATTATGTTATTGACATTTCATGACATAATCGCAAATAAGAATTCGCGACACTCATTATTATCTTACAGAGGCCACACTTGCCCAAAATGAATGGAGATATTCATCGACGGACTCTTCGTGTTCCTCACCGTTGCAGTATTGAACGATTCTCCAGCAATCGCTTCTGACAAGAAGTTCCCTCAGTAGAAGATTGTTTAGTTTATGTCCTGATTTATAGGCTTTAAAATGACCGATAATCGGCATACCGAGGAGATAAAGATCCCCAATCGCATCGAGGACCTTATGTTTGACAAACTCATCAGGGCATCGCAAGCCTTCTTTATTGATAACCTTTTCATCATCAAGAACGACAGCATTCTTCAATGATCCGCCCAATGCAAGACCTCGTGCCTGAAGGTATTCAACATCCCTGAGAAATCCGAATGTTCGAGCAGAGCATATTTCACGTTCATATATCTCCTGACTAAAAGCCATATGATATGATTGTTTCTCCACAATGGGATGACTAAAATCGATATCATAAGTTATCTTGAATTCCGGCGCGGGAATGAACATGGCGCGACCTTCTCCGTCGCTCACTGATATGGGCTTTTCGATTACCATGAAATTCTTTGGTTTCTCCTGAACCGAAACGCCGATTTTTTTCAGTATATCCACAAAGGGAAGGGCACTCCCATCCATTATTGGGATTTCGAATGAACTAATTTCCACGGTTGCATTGCTGATTCCCATACCGGAAAAGGCAGACAGAAGGTGTTCGACGGTCGAAACGGTCGTTCCGTTTGTGCCGATTGTTGTGGCAAGGGTTGTATCGGAAACATTGGTAAGTTCCGCCTTAATTGCATTGTTACCGGCCATATCTTTTCTGACAAACAAGACTCCCTGATCGACGGGTGCAGGCTTGATAGTCATTCTGACTTTTCTACCAGTGTGCAACCCGATACCCTCACAGTTTACTTTCGTCCTGATCGTCTTCTGTAAGTACATGTAAGCACTCCGCATTATTAAATTTAGTTTATATATTAGCAATTATCGTACCACAACCCACATCATGTGACGTCAATCGCAGAATATCAATAACATGTTGATTATCCTAGCATATTACAATCAATGAGGAGCAGAACACTGTAGACGCTGACAATCGCCGGCGTGTTTATTCTGACATGTGTGGCACAAAAGACACGCAATGGTAAGCAATGACGCTATACAGGACGCGAAACCGGAGGCTTTTGTGATGAGGAATCTCTATAATATCGAGCTTTCTCGCTATAAATACACCCGCAATATTGTTGACGGTACATCCCCAGTGATTTGGAGGTTTCAATCCCCTCCTTCCAGCCTTCTCTGAAATCTTTGTAATAAAAAGGAATTCCCACCTCCCTGCCGACACTATTGCCGATATCCCGAATCAGATCATGTTGCTGAAATTTACTGTAGAGCAGTGTCGACGTGAACCTGTCAAATTTCCCTCTTTTTGCAATGTGAGCTGCATATCGCAAACGATCATAGTAGCAGTGCTTGCATCGATGTTCTTCTCTGAAGACGACATTCCTGAGAAATTCCTCCATCGGATAGTCATGACCGGCGACGAGACGTAATTCTTTCTCAGCGGCATATTCCTGCAATGTATCGTAACGCTTGACATACTCGCTGTACGGGTGAATGTTGGGATTATAATATAAGCCGGTAACCTCATCACCCGCTTCCTGCATTATCCGAAGCGGATATATTGCACAGGGAGCACAACAGATATGCAATAAAATTTTCATAA